>JAGOOK010000038.1 GCA_017992555.1 Caldisericia bacterium
TTCGTATTCAAGGAGGTAGAAACATGTCCAGAGTTTGTGAAGTATGCGGAAAAGGCCCGGTCACCGGCCACACTATAAGCCATTCCCACATCAGAGCCAAAAGGCGCTGGTTCCCAAACCTCCACAGTGTTAGGGTCCAGAAAGGCACTTCGGTAGTAAGAATGAAAGTCTGCGCGAAATGTCTGAAAGCCAACAAAGTCAGGGTAGTGGCCTAGGCAAAATTTTTTCCATAACAAAAAGCCCCGGGGTCTCCTCTGGGGTTTTTTATTTGTTCGAAATGTCCTCTACCATCCCTTTAAGGAACTGTTTTGCTTTCATTGCAAACTCAAGGGCCTGGCCTTTGGTTAATGTCTCTTCAAGCATCAAGGGTGTGGGGTTCTCCGCATCAGGTAAAAGGTTGTGCTGAAGGGCAAACAAAAAATAGGCCAGAGGAACCTCGTCCTCTATCTGGGTCTTTTCTTTTTCTATCTTCAAATCTGCAAACTTTTGGGTCATCTCGATTTTTATCGAGGCTATCTGCGACAATAAAGAGTTTACTTCTTCACGAAGGGTCCTCTGTATGCCATTTGAGGAGAGGGCCTCCGAAAGACCAAAACTTTCCATTTCAAGTATCTGCCAGCCAGTTACAGGCTTTCCAAGATCGGCCATGTCAAACTCTATGCCCCACCTCTTTGAATTCGAGAGCCTTTCAAAACCCTTTACGGCAGCAATTTCACTCAATTTGTCAAAATCAAACCGAATGTATCGTACAAACCTTTCCATTCTGAACCATATTCGCATCCAAAAGGAATCGGTTGCCGAGATCCTGTATTGCTCGGACCAGTCAAGAACAGATGTTAAAAGGTAAACGCTCTCTGCAACATTGGTTTTTTGGTCAAGATTTGAAAGGTATATCGTTGGAGGCAGAGCATCAATGCTGGCCAGCTCTTCAAATGGTGTTTTTGGTTTCTGGGCACTCTGGGTGGCATCAGCTGCAACACACAGGGATGCCTGGGAAACAAACATGAATAATGCAAGAAAAAAAGCACATTTCTTCATGCGTAGCTGGTCTGGACCTCAAAAAATATCATGGCAAAACCAACAAGCCTCAACGCCTGGGCAATATACCAGATCCATGTATCCGCCAAAATATTGGTCAACAGGAACAGGCAAATTGCAAGCATCAAAAAAGCTATCGCCATTTTTATCCTGTATGGGTCCTTTTTCTGTATCCAGAAAAGGAGGTACATCAAGAAGCTTGCAAAAAACATTACGCCAGAAATTGCCCAAAGCCATGAGCCGTTACTCTCAAATCTCGGCAGGCCAGGTATTATTCCCTCGGCAAAACCGACTCCAAGGAGAATTGAAAGTAGAACGATGACCGGTACAGCGATAGTAGCATAAATTTTGCCATTCATGAAAATAGAGCTGAAAGTCCCAAGCCCAAAAAGAAGATAGTTTGCAGCAAGATACCACAGGAGATAGACAAGCACATAATTCGATGGGAGTGATGATGGGAGTCCTGTTTTGGTGATTATGGAGATCAGCACCACCTGGGAGACAAAGAGTGCCAGGCAGGAAAAACCGAAAGTGACCGAGGCCACATCTTCCCCTCTCCTTGCATGGAGAAAAGCAAAAATGGCTGTTCCAAGCACCAGGAGTGCAATTAGGACCTCAAAACCCAACTTCAGCAGGAGCACCATGTCGTTCATCTCTATTTATTATACACCTTTTTCATGATTATATTCCACCTTAACAAGATACAGTCCCTGTGGTGGGGCAGGATAGGCGCAAGAAAGGCACAACTCTCCAGCAAAAATCCTTTCCAGTCTCTCCGGTTTCTCTTTACCCTGTCCACAAAATATGGCAAAGGAAACCATGCGTCTGACCATGTTGTGGAGGAACCGGTCACCCTTTATCAGAAATATCAAATATTCACCCTTTTTTTCGATCTGGGTCAGTTCCAGGGTGCAATGGGTGTCCTTGTTCGGCTTGTCTTCGTCAGACTTGCCAAAGCAAACAAAATCGTGCATCCCAACAAAACCACCAAAAGCTCTTTCCAGGTCATCCATGTTCATTCTGGCATCATCAATGACCCAGGAGCCATTGTGGACAAAAGGGGAGGGGGAAGGGCCAAGGTGGACGATGTATGAATAGACTTTTTTCCTGCTTTCGAATCTGGCAATGAAATTGTCAGGAGCGTAATCAAGCGACCTTATTCTTATTGCAGGTGGAAGTTGGGAATCCAGAAGACTTTTCATTCCAACCAGATTAAATTTCTTTGGGAGCTTGAATGAAATGACCTGACCAAGTGCATGAACACCCCTGTCAGTCCTTGATGAGGCATAAACGTAAGTTTCTTCGTCAAGTGCCTCAAAAATGGAATCTTCTATTGTCCCCTGGACGGTCGGAAGGCCTGGCTGCCTCTGCCACCCAAAAAATGCGGAGCCATCGTAGCTGATGACTGCCTTATAGTTAAAGGATTGACCAGACATAAACGCCAGCCATCGCAATCACGCAGGATACGACCGCCACAAAATCGTTTAGGCCAAGTTTTGGAACATGGAGCCTTGATCTTTTTTCACCGGTAATAAAACACCTTGATTCCATTGCATCAGCAAGCTCATCAGCTCTCCTGAAGGCCGAGACAAAGAGCGGTATGAGGACAGGAATAAAAGATTTTGCTCTGGCAATTATGCCTCCTGAGGAGAAATCAGCTCCTCTGGATGTTTGCGCCTTTATGATTTTATCGGTCTCCTCAAGGAGTGTTGGAATAAACCTCAATGCGATACTCATCATGAGGGCAATCTCCGACGCCGGAAAACCGATCCGTTTGAGTGGCAGCATAAAGCTCTCCAGGGCAAAAGTTAGGTCAAGCGGTGACGTTGCATAAGTAAGTATTACTGAAATCGAAACAAGCAAAATGAGCCTGAGAACGACAAAGAGTGACACAAGTATACCCTCTTTGGTGATTGTCAAACCCCAGAAACTCAGGAGCGGCTCGCCACTCGTCGAAAAAAGCTGGATAACAACAGTGAGCACAATAAGAATGAGTATTGGCCTCATGCCTCTGACAAGGTGCATAAGAGGTACTTTTGCCAATACCGCACAAACCATGGCAAGAACAAAAAGCACCAGCAATGGCAAAAGTTTTCCAATAATAAATATGAAAATAAGAAGGATAAGTGATAACAGGAGCTTGACTCTTGGATCAAGCCTGTGTATCGGGGTGTCAAGCGGAACAAATTGGCCAATTGTTACAAAATTTGCCAGACTCATTGTTCGTCTAACTGGCCAACAATGGCCTTGGCCAGCTCCTGTGCATTGAATGTTTTTCTTGGGAGAGAAAACCCTGCATTTCTCAATTTATGGGCCACTGAAGAGAGTGCTGGAACATCAAGGCCAGCTGATATCAACAAATCTGGTTGTGAAAAAGCCTCATCTGTTGCACCTTCAAAGATGATTCTTGAATCACCCATGATGATGACATTCTGGGCAATGCCGGCCACCTCGTCCATGTCATGCGAAACCATGACAAGGGTGTGGCCTTCTTTTTTGAACCCAACAACAAGCTCGAGGAATGCTTTTCTGGAGACAGGGTCAAGGCCAGCCGTTGGCTCATCAAGAACGATTATCTCAGGGTGACAGGCCAAAACACCTGCTATCGCAACTTTTCTTTTTTCTCCGCCAGAGAGTTTGAATGGTGAACGGTTCCTGTATGCAGAAGGGTCAAGACCCACAAGCTTGAGCGCATGAAGGACCCTCTCTTCAACCTCATCGGGTTTCAGTCCCTGTTTCTGCGGGCCAAAAGCAATATCTGCAAAAACGGTTTCCCCAAAAAGCTGGGCCTCCGGATACTGGAAAACAAGGCCAACTTTTCTTCTCAGGGCCTTCTTGTCCCATTTTTTTGTTTCAGTACCATCAACCACTATTTCCCCCGTGGTGGGGACAAGCAAGGCATTAAAATGCTGGATAAGGGTACTTTTTCCAGATCCAGTCGAACCAATTATTCCAGTAATGCTGGCATCCTTTATTGTGATGCTGACATCATCCAGGGCCTTTTTTTCAAATGGCATGCCCTGATCATATATGTAGCTTATGTTTTTTACTTCAATTGGCACAAGGCCTCCACAAGCTCGTTTTCATCTTTTGGAAACGGAACCTCTACACCATTGTCAGAAAGGCTTTCAACAAGCTGGACAAGTGGTGGCCTCTGAAGACCGGCGCGCGCAAGGAGGGAGGCATCAGAAAAAAGATCCTCTGGTTTGCCATCAAAAATCATGCTGCCCTTTTCAAGGGCGATTGATCTTTCCGAGAGAAGCACTTCTTCCATTCTGTGTGTGATCATGACAATTGCATAGCCATCTTTGTGCAGTTGCTTGATTTTCTCAAGCACCTGCTTCCTGCCCTTAGGGTCAATAAGAGATGTTGCCTCATCCAGTATCAGCAATTTTGGCTTTATTGCGAGGATACCTGCAATTGCAACAAGCTGCTTTTGGCCACCAGACAAGTGGTGTACAGGATGTTTCAGTAAGTGCAAAAGGCCAACGATCGATAGGGCCTCGTCCACCCTTTTTCTGATTTCTTCAGGTGGGAGGTTGAGATTTTCCGGGCCAAAGGCAACATCGTCTTCAACGAGGGAGGCAACAGTCTGGTTGTCTGGATTTTGGAAAACAAGGCCCACATTCGCCCTTATCTCAATCAGCCTCTCTTGGTCAGTGGTTGGAATGCCATAAACACAAACCTGACCTTCCTTTGGCTGAAGTAGACCATTCGAGAGTTTTGCAATGGTGGATTTGCCGGAAGAGTTGTGCCCCACCAGACTGACAAACTCACCCTCCCGAATATTAAAAGTGCACCCTTTGACTGCGGGTGCACTTTGGTTTTGGTAGCTGAAGGTCACGTCCTCAAAATCGAGGAGACGCAAACCTTTGTTACTCATAATCCAATTTAACTAGGACCAATTTGGCGCAATCCCCCCTGCGTTCGCCAAGCTTGAACTGCCTGGTGTATCCGCCGGTCTTGTCGCCAAATTTCTTTGGTGCTTCGTCAATGCAGCGCTTTGCAGCTTCCTTGCTGGTAAAGAAGGCGTACACGTCGCGTTTGGCTTCAAGCGTCTGGTCTTTGGCGCGTGTCATGATCCAGTCAACCTGGCGCCTGAGTTCCTTGGCCCTGGCTTCGGTGGTGACAATCTTGCCGTTCAGGACAAGGGAAGTGCCAAGGTTCCTGAGAAGCATCTTTCTGTAAGAGCTCCAAACATTAAGCTTTCTCTGGGCGTTGCGATGTCTCATTATACTACTCCTTCAGAGTGAGGCCCCACTTTGCAAGCCTCTTTTCGATGTCTTCTATTGTTTTGGTTGAAAACTTCAGCGAGCCTTTCATTCCTTTTTTGCCAAGCTCGAGGAGTTTTCCGGCAGCTGCTATTCCAGCGCCGTTCATTGACTTCATTTCGGCCTTTGTTATTGAAGGCACTTCTTTGACAAGGTCCTCGATGCTCATTGACCATACGGCCTTCTCCCTTTCCTGTGGGGAGAGGTTGCCAAACATCTGGTCCTGGGCAAGAACAAGCCCTACCTTGTCAAGGTTCTTCTCAATCTCCTGGATCATCTTGGGCTTAAATCCCTGCATGCCTTCGATTTGCGATTTTGACATCGACAGGAGTGAGGCGAGGTCTGTGATCTTGTTTTGCTGGAGGAAAGTCATTGTGCTCTTGGAAAGCGAAATGTCCTGAATTGAAAAGCCCTTTGTGATGTCCTGTTTTGGTTCCTCTTTTGGAACCTGGACCGGCTCTGATTTTGGCTGTTCTTTCTCAGCTTTGACCTTTGAAGGTTTTGCTGGTTTTGGCTCCTCAACAACAGGGACTTCAACCTTTTCTTCTACTACCTCTTCTTCAATGGCGTCTTCAGGCTCCATGATTTCTGGTTCTTTTTCTACTTTGCCTGCTTTTGCCACTGGCACTTCTTTCGGTTCATCTTCTGTTTCAGTCTTGTCTTCTTCTTTCAGGAACGGGAAATTGAACTGGGAGAAGGTTGCATATTCCTGGGACTCTTCCAGGGCTTTTGCAAGCTCTGTGACTGCTTTGTTGGTGATGTTATGGTGCTGGACAAGTTCGGCTTTGGTCTTCATGAGCAGGTCACGCATTGTCTTGATATCTGCATAAACAAGGAGATGCTGGACCTTTGGCGAAAGACTTGGGAGAACGTTTTCAATAAGCAGTGCAAGTTTTTCCTCAAGGGTTTCCTCAAGGGAGGTTTCTTTCTTGCGGAGAAGCTCTGGGTTGCCAATTGCCATGTAGTATTCGGAAAGAATCTGAAGAGCATTGTTAAGGGCTTCTTTTGGCGGCACAGCACCATTGCAAAGGATGTCCAGGGTCAATTTTTCAAAATCAAGATATTGCTCGATGAGAGTTTGTTCGACAGTGAATTTGACGTTTTTGACCGGTGTGAACATGGCATCCATCCATATCGTGCCAATAGGATAGTCAGGACGCTTGTTCTTTTCTGTCGGCACATAGCCTCTACCCTTGGATACAAGGATATCCATCCTTAGGGTCGACTTTGAAGAAGAGAGCTCGGCAATGTGCAGTTCTGGGTTGATGATGGTAAGTCCGGCATCAGGAATGATGTCGGCAGCAGTAACTACTCTCTCTCCAGATACATCAAGAGTGAGCGTCCTTATCTCATCACCATCCATTGCTACAACAAGTTTTTTGAGGTTAAGGATGATTTGAACAACGTCCTCAACAACACCCTCAATGACTGAGAACTCGTGCGGGACGCCTTCAATACGGACTGCAATCGGTGCAGCGCCCGGAATGGACGACAGAAGGACTCTCCTCAAGCTGTTGCCTATCATTACACCATAGCCCGAATGGAGCGGCTCTATGCTATAACGACCGAGAAAAGAATCTTCTTCAATAGTCTTCAGTTCAAGACTTGGAAGTGGAAACACTGTCCCCCCTTACTTAGAGTAGAACTCGACTATCAACTGGACGTTTGCCTGGGTATCGATATCTGCTCTGGTCGGGGGTCTTGTGATCTTGACCTGGAAGTTGTTTGAATCAAGCGAGATCCAGTTCGGTACTGACAAATGTGCCTTCACGCTGTCTGTAACAAGCGGAATCTTTTTTGCTGTCGTATCAAGAGTGATTTCATCGCCCTGGCGAATTGTGTGTGAAGGTACGCTTATTTTTTTTCCGTTTATGAGCACATGCCCGTGCGAGACAAGCTGCCTTGCCACTGAACGGGATGGCGCCAGCGCTGATCTGAACACAACATTGTCCAGTCTTCTCTCAAGGAGTTCAAGAAGCTTGTCGCCAGTCGGGATTTCACGCTGCAATCTTGCTTCTTCAAATGTGGCGCGGAATTGGTTCTCAAACATGCCATAGATCCTCTTCACGCGCTGTTTTTCCCTGAGATGAAGGTTGTAATCAGAAAGTTTCTCTCTTGGTTTCTTCTTTGGACCATGCATGCCCGGAATCGTAAAAGATTTCTCCAGGGGGCACTTTGAGCCATAGCACCTAAATGATTTCAGGTAGAGTTTTGTTTTCTCTCTCCTGCAAAGCCTGCAAACCGGACCTATATATCTACCCATTTGGTTCTCCTAAACTCTTAGACTCTGCGCTGTTTTGGCGGACGGCAACCATTGTGCGGTATTGGGGTAACATCTTTGATGGTTATGATCTCAATACCCGATGCACCGATTGCCCTGATGGCGGTTTCCCTGCCCGAACCAGGACCTTTTACAAAAAGTTTGGCCTGTCTCATACCCATGTCCTGCGCTTTTTTGCAGGCAGTCTGAGCAGCAACCTGGGCCGCAAAAGCGGTACCCTTTCTCGTGCCTTTGAAACCCGATGACCCACCTGATGCCCAGGAAAGGACGTCTCCACCCTTGTCAGTGACGGTAACAATTGTGTTGTTGTAACTGCTATGGATGTAAATTCTTCCCTCAGAAACCAGCTTTTTTACCCTCTTTTTGGACTTGACCGGGGTTGGGGTTGTCGTGGTTGCAACTTGGTTGGTGTTTTCTTCAGCCATTTCTCACCTCTTATTTGGCACGCTGCACGCCAACGGTGCGAGCTGGACCTTTTCTGGTCCTTGCATTTGTGCGGGTTCTCTGACCTCTGACCGGCATTCCCCTCTTGTGACGGGTGCCCCTGTAGGCTCCAGAGTCAATGAGTTTCTTGATGTTCTGGGTGACGATTTTTCTCAGGTCCCCCTCGACAACATAGTCGCTTGCAAGAATCTCACGGATCTTCTCGATCTGAGCCTCGGTAAGATCCTTCATCTTGGCATTCGGGTCAAATCCTGCCTTCTTGACTATCTCAAGCGCATTCTTTGGACCAATGCCATAAATGTAGCGAAGCGAAATGTCAACTCTTTTTCCTGCCGGTATGTCAATACCTGAAATACGTGGCATACTTGCCTCCTAATTATTCTTACTTCTGGCGCTGCTTATGCTTCGGGTTTTCGCAGATTACCATCACGCGGCCCTTGCGCCTGATTATTTTGCACTTCTCACAAATTGGTTTTACAGAAGCCCTTACTTTCATTTTATCCTCCTTAGAGCCTATAGGTAATGCGGCCTCGTGAGAGATCGTAAGGAGTGAGTTCTATCCTCACTTTATCCCCTGGCAGGATCCTGATAAAATTCATCCTCATCCTACCGGAGATGTGGGCCAGAATAACTCTGCCATTGGCGAGTTTCACTTTAAACATCGCCGATGGCAGTGTTTCCAGAACCACCGCTTCGGTCTCTATCACATCTTTTGAGTCAGCCACAAAACCTCCTATTGATTAAATTTTGGTCAAAACAACAGTTTCATTTTCCAATACCGCTATCGTGTGCTCCATGTGGCACGAAAGCCTGCCGTCAGCCATGTTGGCCGTCCAGCCGTCTTTTGCTATTCTCACATGATACGATCCTTCAGCGATCATTGGTTCAATTGCCAAGGTCATGCCCGGTACAATCATTGGTCCTGTTTCTGGTCTGCCGAAATTCGGTATTTGAGGATCTTCATGCATGGACTTTCCTACTCCATGGCCTACAAAATCTCTTATTATCGAATATCCGGCGCCTTCAACAACCAATTGGACAGCGTTTCCGATGTCCCCGATTCTTTTTCCAGGTTTCGCTATGGCTATTCCCTCATCAAGAGCTTTGGAACAAACTTCCATGATTTTTGTTTGAGAGTGATTTGGCAAACCAATTACAAAAGTAATGGCTGAATCAACAAATAAACCATCCCTCTCTATAACATGGTCTATTGATACCAAATCGCCTTCTTTTAGTTCCCTTCCAGAAGGAATGCCATGTATGACTGTTTCATTGAGCGAAATGCAACAATGGCCAGGGAAACCTCTGTAGCCATAACTTGCGCACCTGGCACCAATAAGTTCGGTCTCGCTGGAAGCAATCTCATCCAGCTCGGTCGTGGTCATACCTGCCTTGGCTTGCTGTTTCAAGGTGTGAAGGATGCGGGCCAACTGCTGGCCAAGCAACCTCATTTTTGCAATCTCTTCCGGAGTTTTTAGAACAATCATCTATACCCAAGTTCAGTGAGTATCTGTTTGTTCATTATCTCTGCCGGAGAGCTCGCATCAATCCGAACAAGTATATTCTCATCCTTGTAGAAGTCAACAAGGGGTTGAGTTTCTTTTATGTAGTTTTCAAACCTTCTTTTAATGGTTTCCTCATTGTCATCCAGCCTTTTTATCAGAACACCACCACATCTTGGGCAGGCCCTTTCAGTTGGCTGGGGAGAAAATCCACAAGACTTGCATATCATGCGAGCAAGGTTCCGCTCCTTGGCTGTTTCAAATGAAACGTCAAGATAGATGACCTTGTCCAGCTTCATTGAGAGCTTTGCAAGCGCTTCTTTTAGAGCAATTGCCTGTTTCTCAGTCCTGGGGAAACCATCCAGTATAAATCCTTTTACGTTTTCAAGGTTTTTTAACACGACCTTTATCACAAGGTCGTCGGGTACCAGGTCACCTGTTTCCATGTAGGTGGCGATTGTCAGGCCAAGTACTGATCCAGTCTTTATTTCTGCCCTGAGGAGTTCGGAGGCAACAAACCTAGGTACTCCAAGCTTATCGGACAGAAAGGCGCTTGCGGTTCCTTTTCCCGAACCTGGCGGACCCAAAAACACTAAATTCATCTTATTTCCTCAGGAACCCCTCGTAAGAACGCATCATCATGAAGGACTCTATTTGTGCAACTGTTTCGAGTGCTACACCGATTACGATGAGGATTCCGGTTCCACCAACAAACAGGTTGTTGAGCTGCATGTTTCCCTTGAGAATGAAGTTTGGAATGATCGCCAAGGCGCCAAGGAAAACAGCTGTTGGGAGTGTGACCTTTGAAAGAACTGACTGGAAATACTTTGCAGTGGCATCACCAGGCCTGACACCAGGGATAAATCCACCCTGTTTTTTAAGGTTCTCTGCAAGCTCCGGAGGATTGTAGGTTATAGAAGTGTAGAAGTATGTGAAGAAGACTATCAACAGGAAGAAAATAACATTATAGAGCCATGAAGTTTGCATCTTGAGTGGTTCTACAAAAATCACGTTCCACCAGTTGTCTGCCGGGAAAAACCTTCCAATTATCTGCGGGAACATCATTACCGAAGAGGCAAAGATGATTGGGAGAACTCCACCCTGAATCATCCTTATCGGGATGTAAGTGCTCTGTCCACCATACATCTTGTTTCCGACTATTCTCTTGGCATACTGCACCGGTACTCGTCTTTCTGCTTCGTATGCAAAGATGACTGCTCCAATGAAAACTGCAAAGATGGCCAAACCAAAGACAAGACCAAACCAGGTGGCACTTCCACCCCTGATGTTTTCAATTACCTGGCCAATGCCTGGGAGGATCTTCGAGATAACACCGGCAAAGATGATGAGCGAAACACCATTTCCAATCCCGTTCTCAGTCATTACTTCACCAAGCCAGACCAGCAAGAACGAACCAACAAACAATATAAAGGAAACAAATATCTTGAGCATGATTGAATCAGGGGCCACAAGAAGATTGACCTTTATACCCATCTCATTGAGGATGCTTGGATAAAGGAAGAAAGCATAAGAAACTGACTGGATTGCAGCAAGGCCAAGAGTCACATACTTCGTTATCTGGGCAATCTTGCGCTGGCCCTCGAGACCACCCTCTTTTGCCAGTTTCTCAAGTGATGGAATAACCACATTGAGTAGCTGGAGGATAATCGAGGAGTTGATAT
>JAGOOK010000009.1:0-28618 GCA_017992555.1 Caldisericia bacterium
TATGCGGACTGCGTGCCGGTCGGGCGCTGGCACCGCACCCTCGGGCGCGCACGCCTGGACATGCACCGGTCAAACAACAAGCTTTGCACAAAAAACTGTGGCGGTGCCACCGTGGTGAGGCTGGGCGGGAGTTGATGTTTTTATGTCCACGGGAAATTGCAAATGTTGTTTTTTGGTGTAAATTTATAAAAGATGGTTAAAGAGTTAATAAATTACTATTTGTTATGATAAACAGGGAGGGAAAATGAAGTTGCTATCTTTTAAAATTGAACATTTTAGATCAATAGAAAACATTGAAATAAAGTTTCCAGATAACAAGCCGATCGTGTTATTCGGTCCAAATAATGTTGGAAAATCAAATATATTAAAAGCACTAGATATTATATTGGGAGAAAGATATGCGGGAACTATGGACTTCCCAGAAAGTGATTTTTTTCAAAGAGACAAGGAAAGTTATAAGAATATATCTTTCACTGCTAAATTTGATGAGTGCATAAAATATAATAATAAAATTTTATGTTTTACGACAAATCATAAGGATAATGAAAATATGTACCATAAAGATAAATTAGAAGATACAAATGAGTCCAAATTTTATCTTAGCAATGAAGATAAAGAGAAGTGTCAATTTCTACTTATAGATGCTACAAGAGATATAAGCAGGCAACTAAGCTATATCAATCAGTTTACAATATTAAGCAAAATGGCCCAAAAGATGCACAAAGCATTAGTAAGACAGACCAAATCAGAATTAAAAGATCAATTTGATAAAATCAAAAAGATATTTGAAGGAGTAGATAAATATAAAAAATTCCTAGATAATTTAAAGCTATCTTTCGATGGTTGCATTGATGGCTTTGAGCACAAATTGGAAATAGATTTGTCAGCATACGATCCAAACAATTATTTTCATTCTCTCAAGATTGTTGCCAATGATGGACAATCCACGAGGAGTTTTGACGAATTTGGAACAGGCGAACAACAAATATTGTTAATGTCTTTTGTTAAAGCATACGCACATACTTTTAAAGGCAGTAATTTTGTATTAGGCATAGAAGAGCCAGAAGCTCACTTGCATCCGCTTGCTCAAAAATGGTTGGCAAAAAATATAAACACGATTGCCGAGAGTGGCATACAAGTAATCATATCAACGCACTCCCCTGAGTTTTTGGATATTGAGAACCTGGAAGGATTTGTTAAAGTTTACAAGGAAAATAACATAACAAAAATTGTCCAATTTGATTCAGAAAATCTTGCAAATAAATGCATAGAACAAGGTGTAGTTAAAGAAAAATGTACTAAAGATACAATCCTACAATTTTATAAATCAAACACATTTTATGATCAATTGAAAGGTTTTTTTGCAAGAAAAATACTCTTGGTGGAGGGAGAAACTGAATTGTTTTCCTTGCCGAATTATTTTAAAAACTGTGGATATGATTTGACAAAAGAGGGAGTGGAGATTGTCAATTGTCGTGGAAAAAACCAATTGGCCAGAAATTACAGACTTTTTAATGCCTATGGATATAATTGTTTTTGTCTTTTTGATGGTGATGATAAAGCTCAAAATAACAATGAATTATCTGAATTGTTCGAATTTGATAAAGATAAAATGTCAAAAAAACCAGAAGATTGTTTTGTTGATGAAACAAAAAAGTATGGTTATTTTGGATTAGCATTTGAAAATTATATGAAAAGTAGTTTCAATGATTATGAAGAAAAGAACCAAAAATTTGCTGAAATATACATTTCAAAACCATTGATAGCAAAGTTAATTTCTGAAAAAAACCCTCAATATAAACCAGGATTTATATACAAAATAGCAAAATCCTTGGATCTTAAAAATATTGCTGAACAAACAAATTGAGTGTTAGATTTTCATGAAACTAACAAATCTCCAAAAACCTTGGAAAAGCTCTCCTATGGCGGGGAAGAACAGATGCGTGGCTTGCACAAGGCGACAATGGGGCTTAGTATATATAAAAATTCGTGAAAGGCGGTACGTTACATGGAAAAGAAATCCATAAAAGCCTTGGTTATTTTTGATACAACTTTTGGGAACACGAAAACAATCGCAGAGGCGATTGCAAAGGAGCTCGGGAACGGGGCAAAGGCGGTGCAGGCCTCCAGTGTTGGCGCTTCCGAATTGAAGGGGCTGGACCTGCTTGTTGCTGGCAGCCCGATCATTGGCTGGAAACCTTCCGAGAAGATGGAGGCGTTTCTCAATAGCCTGACCAAAGAGCAGCTGAAAGGCATCAAAGCCGTGGCTTTTGACACGAGGGTGAAAATATTCATCCACGGGGATGCGGCCAGAAAGATCTCGGAAAGACTCGAGGCGGCCGGTGCCGAAATTGTTTCCAAGCCGCAGATGTTCTATGTCAAAGGCAGAGAGGGCCCACTTTTTGATGGTGAGGTTGAAAAGTCTGTCGAGTGGGTAAAATCGATAAAAAGCCAGCTAAAAACAAAGTAGTTTTGGCCCCATGAACAGAGAAATTGCCAGTCTGGCCAAAAAAACGCTGCTGTTTTTCGCCCTGTTCCTTGTGGTCATGGGCCTGGCAATTTTTTTGCCGGCGTGGTCGTTTGCCTACTGGGAAGGCTGGGTCTATATTTCCATCTATTTTGTCCTTGTCCTGCTTGTCACGCTCTACCTGCTGAAAAATGACCCGGAACTGCTAAAAAGGAGGCTCCACAGGGGGCCATTTTCCGAGAAGGATTATATAGAATACGGCATAAACCCAGTAAATTCAAGGGTTTATGCCGTATTACCTTCTAATTTGTCGCTTAAATATACTGGATTATACTCTACGATACCAAAAAATTTACTTTCAGCAATTGCTTTTTGACTATGTTTGTGAGATAATATTATATATATTTATGTTCAGAAGGGGGCCGTTACATGAAGAAAAGCAAAAACAAACTGGTTGCCCCCGTTTTGAAATGGGTTGGTGGCAAACGTCAATTGTTAAGTGTATTAGCCCCTCTGCTTCCTCAACGTATCACTACATATTGTGAGCCTTTTGTCGGAGGGGGCGCATTGCTTTTTGACTTGCAGCCGAATACAGCTTATGTAAATGATATTAATTGCGACTTAATTCGTGTTTATAATGTAATAAAAAACGATGTTGAAGCCCTTATTATGGCTTTGCAGGACTTCAAAAATGAAGCTGATTATTTTTATGCCGTCAGGGATTGGGACAGAGATAAAGAGAAGTATTCGTCCCTGTCAGATATTCAGAAAGCCGCTCGTGTTCTATACCTTAACAAAACTTGTTATAATGGTTTGTTTCGGGTTAATAATTCGGGAGAATTCAATTCGCCGTTTGGGAACTACCGTAATCCTAACATTGTTAATGCCCCTACATTGCGGGCGGTAAGTTCATACCTGAATACGGCTACAATTCATTTAACTTCACTGGATTATGCAAAAATATTAACGGCACTACCAAAAGGAACATTCGTTTATCTTGACCCGCCATATGACCCTGTTTCGGATACGTCTAGTTTTACAGGCTATTCAAAAGGCGGGTTTACTCACGATGACCAGATACGGCTTCGTAAATACTGTGATGATTTGGATAAAAGAGGGCTGAAATTCATACTCTCTAATTCTGCGACAGATTTTATAAAAGAACAATATGCAGCTTATCATATTACCATAGTTAAAGCGAAAAGAGCGGTAAATTCGGATTCCACAAAACGCGGGGAAGTTGATGAAGTGGTGGTAAGAAACTATGAGTAGCTCACCTAAAAGCCTTAACGATATTGCGTGGGAACAATTATTTTCAAAGTATGATATTCTCAACCAGATTGCCATTAACGGTCAATTTCAAATTTCTGCAACACAAATAAAAGAGTTTAGAGAACCGCGCCTTATGGCAAAGTTTGACCATACAATCAATTTACCGAAACTGTTTGCTGATAATCAGTTAGCGATACTACCCATTTCAAGGGGTGACTATGTAATTTCCCATTTTGAAGCATACTATAAATTTGTAGATGATTGTTCGCCTATTACAAGGGTATCATTGCCGACATATATCCAGAGTTTGGATTCTAACAACGTCCCCAATGAAGCTATTGCGTTGAATTGCGCGGTTGCGTCGGGTATCGTTGCAGAATTTTTGGAAGATGAGGATTTACTCGCTACTGTTTCGGGGCGTATGGGTTCCGGCGCTTTCGGATTTAACATTACAAATTCAAAGAATAGTGTTCAGTGCCGTGTTGACGTAAGCAGTTCACAGATTGAGATTGACGCCGCTTATGAAGGCGTACGCGGGTTAGCTCTCTTTGAGGCAAAACGCGATTTATCCGACGATTTTTTGATTAGACAACTTTATTATCCGTACAGAGTATGGCAGAACCGCGTTACAAAAACTGTAAGACCGCTTTTTCTCGTCTATTCAAACGGTATATACCATTTGTATGAATATAAATTTCAAGACCTGAGTGATTATAATTCGTTGGAACTTGTAAAGCAGAAAAAATATTCCGTTGAAGATACATCAATAACCATTGCGGACATACAAGCTGTATTGTGTTCTGCGAATTTAGCGCCAGAGACGGACGTGCCATTCCCGCAAGCTGATAGTTTTGAGCGCATTATTAACCTGTGCGAATTGCTGAACGGTCAAGAATTAAGCCGTAATGACGTTACAGACCAATACGCATTTGACGCAAGACAGACTAATTATTATACAGACGCTGCGCGTTATTTAGGACTGATTGAGAAGAAACGTGAAAACGGTACTCCGATTTACTGTTTGAGTGAAACGGGCAAGAAAATTCTTAATCTTAATTTCAAGCAGCGTCAGTTAGCATACTGTGGTTTTATTTTGTCGCATAAAGCGTTTGCCGACACATTGCGCAGGTATTTTGATAGTGGGAATATGCCGCCAAAGAGCGATATTATTCAAATTATGAGAACTGCAAACTTGCATAAAGTTGAAAGTGATAGTACCTTTGAACGCCGTTCATCAACAATTAAAGGGTGGCTAAATTGGATAATCGGCTTGATTAACGAATAACTATATTTTAGGAGGATAAGACTATGTATTGCAACAAAAATCACCGCTATTTGCCGGATTTTTTCGCTTTCGGAGCTCGTTTTGTTTGTGAATCCCTGCCTCTCCAGTGAGTCAGTGTTCATATATTCCACAGAACTTACCTTATGGACATTTTGTGATAGAATATCATTTATCTGTCCCGAGATGACAATTGCTTCCGGCATTTCAAATGGCATTTGTTCCTCCTTGCCAGAAATCATAATCCGAATACTCTTTCGGACAACCACCCGGGTTTTCATTGTTTTTGTGCAATGGTGCACCTTCTAATTTATCTTCCCGTCAAATATCATGCTAATTGAACCGAAACGCTTTTTGGAACGTATGGATTTTTAGATACAAACTTTTTCTATCATTTGCTGCCTGGGAGGTTTTGGTGAAAAAACTGGTTGCTCTGGGTTGTGTTCTTGTCATTGCGCTGAGTTTTTACTGGAAAGCTTCAGGTGGAGGATGCAGCTGGCCGTGCTATGGTGGCAACAGCAGGCACAATTTCTACTCTGATTGCGGCCCGCAGGGAAACAATCTGGGGCTTTTCTGGAAGTTTGAGACAAAAGGGCCAGTCCTTTGTTCTGCCTCATATGATGGCGATAGCATATACATCCCATCAACAGATCACAGGCTGTATTGCCTTGATCCCGAGACGGGTGAGGAGAAATGGAAATTTGAAACCGAGTCGGAGATGAGGTCCCAGCCTTATGCCACCGGCAAGATGGTCTATTTTGGCTCGCAGGACCACAATATGTATTGTTTGAACGCATCAAATGGAGACAAACTCTGGAGTTTCAAGGCAAGGGGCGGCATTATTTCGAGCCCGACAGTATACGGGACAAACTGCTATTTTGGCTGTCTTGGCAGGTATCTGTATTGTGTCAGCGCAAGCCTTGGCGAGCTCAAATGGAAGTTTGAAACCAAAGATGGCATCATTTCAAGTCCATTAGTTTTTTTGAACAAGGTTTATTTTGGGTCAAAAGACCACTCCCTTTATGCCGTCGATTCCGAGACGGGCAAGCTGTTCTGGTCATTCAAGACTGATGGCAGCATCTATTCGTCTGTGGCCGCCCAAAACAACAAGATATATTTTGGCAGTGATGACGGCAACATTTATTGCCTGGAATCTGAAACTGGCCAGCTCCTTGCGCAGTTTCAAACCGGCGCCACTGTCAGGACCTCTCCGGCGCTCATGGGCGACTACCTTTATGTTGGTTCTGGTGACAATATCTTTTGCCTGGACAAAAATACAATGGAAGAGATTTGGCATTATGCCGAGCCAAAAATGCAGGTCACAACATGCACGCTTGTGAATTCTAAAGTTTATGTCGGCGTGGGCAGTACCATTTGTTGCCTTGATTCAGAGACTGGTGAAAAACTCTCAGTTTTTCAGGCAAAAGGTTCCATGTGCCAGGCAAGCATTGCCACAGACAGAGTGCTTGTCGGCTCTCTGGATGGCAACCTCTACTGTTTGGGTGATGTCAGCCCGGAAATTGAAGTAAAGCCAGAAAACATAAACTTTGGCGAGATGTCCAAAGGTGAGCAAAAATCGATTTCATTGACCATAAAAAATAAAACAGAGAAAGACCAGACGGTTATACTCACTATCAATAAACCATGGCTCAAGCTTGATAATACCGCTATTTCGCTAATTCCTGGTGAAGAAAAAACAATCACCGCCTCCATTGACTGGGAGAAAATCACAGATGTTGGTATGCAGAGGGCATCGATAAAGCTTGTCTGGGGTTCAAGCCAGAGCATAGTGCTTGCGAAGGCTTATGTTCTTTATGAGTTAGATTCTGAATTCAAAGGCTGTGGTTGGGGAAACAGCAAGGCGAATCCGCAAAGGACTGGTTCAACAGGTGCGGAGTGCGGCCCCTTGACTGACTCTGTGGCAAAAATCTGGTCAACAGGTTTTAGCCAGCCTTTTGGAAATTCTCCTTGTGTTGTGGGCGATTGGATAATAGCTGGCCCAACATGGGGAAAGATGATTTCCTGTTTACTGGTCGAAAATGGCTCTGTAGTGTGGAACACTGAACTGGACAAATACATTACTTCATCACCGTCTGCAACAATGGATTATACAATAATTGGTGCCCAGGAGATGCTTTATTGCATGGACACCGAGTCTGGAAAAAAATTGTGGGAGTTTCAGACTGAAGGAGACATCCTCTCCAATCCCATGATAATTGATGACAGGGTGTTTTTTGGTTCGAAAGATGAGTATGTTTATTGCCTTGCTGTCAATACAGGCAAGCTCCTGTGGAAATCAGACGAACTTTCGCCGATTGTAACTTCTGGGACCATTTGCATGAACAGGATATGTTTTGGTGGAAGCGACGGAAAACTCTACTGTCTTGCAACAGAATCAGGCAGTGTTCTCTGGACATTCACAGCCAAGGGAGAGATTGCAACCGCAGCATATGAAGCCAACAAGCTCTTTTTTGCCACAAGAGAAAAGATGGTTTATTGCATAGAGGTAACAACTGGCAAAAGAGTATGGGTTTATGAGGCAAAGAGCCAGATACAATCCTCCCCGTCGGTTTCCGAAGGCCAGGTTTATTTTGGCTCCAATGATGGTTCCGTGACCTGCCTTGCCCAGTCAGATGGCAAGAAGAAGTGGGAGTTTGTCACTGGGAATTACGTCACTGCTTCACCTTCAATCTATGGGAAAAAGGTCATTGTTCCTTCACAAGACAAATCCATCTATTGCCTCGATTCATTTACAGGCGAAAAACTCTGGTCTTTCAAGTGCCAGGATTCGATAAAGTCCGAAGCTATCATTTATAAAGGCAATATCATTTTTGGTTCTTATGATAAGCAGATTTATTGCCTTTCTGATACCAAGGAAACTTTGACGATTGAGCCGAAAAAAGTTGATTTTGGATTTGTCCAGTCTTATGACCTCTATGGTTCTCCGGATCCTATAATGCTTGAGGTTGGTAACACCTCCGAGGAAGAGATGGTTGTGGAAATCTCCACGGCCTCAACGTGGTTTGTGCTGTCAAACAAAACACTTGTCATTGCCCCAAAGAGCAAATATATCGTAAAAATTGGCCTCTCAACAGATGGCATTACAGACCAAGGCAACTATTGGGGACAGATAAAACTGAAATCTGGAAATTATGAGGACCAGATTGATGTCAGGGCTTACATCTCAGGAGAAGACCAGGACGAAGAAGCTTCGGGTTGTGAGTGGATTTGTTTCAAGAGAAACGCGGCCAGAACAGGTTTTGAATTTGACGGATGTGCCCCCGCAGCTACAGAACTTGTAAAAATATTCTCTGTAAAGATGAGGGACATGGTGGAATCTTCTCCAGCAACCTACGATGGCAGGCTTTTTGTTGGCTGCATGGATGGCAACCTCTATTGCTATGATGCAGAGAATGGCAAGGAGATATGGAATTTCGAAACTGGAGGGCCGATTTATTCCTCACCGGCGATATTTGAAAAAAGGATTTATTTTGGCTCCAACGATTCAAACGTGTATTGTGTCGATTGGGAAGATGGCTCGTTGCTGTGGAAATTTGAAGGGCCATCTGGTTTCCAGTCATCTCCGGTGATAACGGGTGATTTTGACAACAAACCAAGGGCATATATTGGTTGCAATGATGGCTACATGTACTGTCTCGATGCCAAGACGGGCGAGAGGATTTGGAGCTATAAGACTGCTGGTGCTGTCAGCTCTTCTCCGGCCATTTCCTTTACAAAAACATCAGGCAAGCTTTCAAAGCTGGACAGGGTTATTTTTGGCTCTATGGATGGCAAGATTTACTGTCTTGATGCCATTTCTGGCGCCAAATATTGGACATACGATTGCAAGGCCCCGGTAAAATCAACTCCCTGCATCAAAGATGACAGAGTTTATGTTGGCTGCCATAATGGGATGTTCTATTGTTTGAATACAGCAACCGGCTACAACATGTGGACATACAAAACTGGCGTTGTGAATTCACCTTCATTTTTTGGAGGGAACATTTACTGTGCAACATCTGATTCTCTCCTCATATGTCTTGAGGGAAAGACTGGCAAAAACCTGTGGTCATATCGGGCCAGTGGTGGTTTTGTAACTTCACCCGTGATTTGTGGTGGAAAGGTCTACCTCGGCACTCTGGACAAAAAAGCAATTTGCATTGATGCTGGCTCTCCGGAGAAGATATGGTCTGCGATACTCCCGGAGGAGGTGGTTTCCTCCCCGATAATTTCCATGGGAAGGCTCTATATCATCTCAGAGGATGGGACGCTGTTCTGCTTCTCTGAAACAACCAGGGAAGTTTCTGTAGAACCTGACAATGCCGATTTTGGACTTGTGGAAGAGGGCAGAGAGCCCATAATGCCAATAACGCTGACCAACAGGATTGCAAAGAAGGTCACTGTTTCCATCACAAAAGAAGGTGACTTTTTCTCAGTGAAACCTGCAACCTTTGAGATGAAGAGTGGCGAAAAGGTGAATTTTAATATTTCAATTGATCCGCAAAAAGTCCAGAAGGGCCCGAACAATGGGCTTGTAAAAATTGCGTGGAATGACAGAGTTGTCGTGCTCCCAGTAACGATTATGATTAAGTGATATCAAGCCAGGCCCTTTTTGGTTATAATTACCAAAAGGAGGCGTTATGGAAAAACTTGAGGTGTCACACAAAAGGCTTTTTGATGCAGCCTACTATGCTGCTGAGGCCATAAAAAAGGCAATCGATTTAAATGTCTTGCCAAAAAATCTGGCCGAAGAGATGTCACAAGCCTTAGATGACCTTGATGTTGCCATGGAATCATCTAAAAAGCATTTTGTGGCTCCTGGCTGTTAAAAAACATACAGGCAAAATACATCCCTCTAGCGTATAGTGGAGTATAAATGAAAAAATTAACTGCAAAGGCGCTTGCGCTTTTGATTGTCATGTCGTCTGTTTTTATTTCCGGTTCTGGCGTTGCTGCCAGCTGTGATTGCACAAGGTTCAAGTTCGACCTTGGCAATAACGGGGTTTTCCCTTCTGAGTGTGCGCCAGAAAACAATGACCTTGTAAAGCGCTGGTCATATATGACAGGAGGTTCTGTTACCTGTGCACCACTCGTTGTCTCTGGAAAGGTTTATGTGGCCTCGTGGGACAACAAGATGTATTGCCTGGATGCAGAGAAAGGGATTCTTTCCTGGTCAGCAAGGATAGGTGGAGTCCTTAACGGGATATGCTATGACTTGGACAGAGTCTATGCTTCCTGCACTGATAAAAAAGTTTACTGCCTTGACGCAAAGACTGGCAAACAGCTCTGGGCTTTTACAATGTCGTCTGCAAGCATCTCTAGTCCATTGGTTTACTCGGGTAAGGTCTATACGGCCTGCGGCAAAACAAATGACAAGACGAACAAGGGTGATAATTACATTTATTGCCTGGATTCCAAAACAGGAAAAGTCGTCTGGAGAGTGAAAAACCAGATGGGTTTTGAGTCTTCCCCAGCGATTGCTGGCGGGAAAGTTGTCATAGGGTCAAACGACAATTGCATGTATTGTTTTGATGCGGCAAGCGGGAAACAGCTCTGGAAGTCTGCAAGGGTAGGCAGTGAATTTGATGCCCCGGCATCAATATCGGCCGTTTCCGGCAAGATATACGCTGGAAACTGGGACAAAAAGCTATATTGCCTGGATTTGAAAACTGGCAAAACTCTCTGGACCTACCTTGCTGGAGGGTCGATATTTACTGCACCAACAATTGCCGAGGGCAAAATCTATTTCGGCAGTGATGATGGCAACCTCTACTGTGTTGATGGATCATCAAAAAAACTCTCCTGGAAATACAAAACAGGCGGTAAAATCAACAATTCATCACCCGTGTATTGTGCAGGGAAAATATATTTTGGCTCCTATGACAACAAGTTTTATTGCCTTGATGCAAAAACCGGCAAGAAACTGTCATCTTTTGAAACAAAGGACGAGGTGTGGTCAACGCCTGCAATTTCCAATAAAAAGATCTATTTTGGGTCAAACGACAACAACATTTATTGCCTCGAAGCGCGTGTCGAAAAGCCGGTTCGGATGACCATAAATCCAAAATTTGCCGTGCTAAAACCTGGGCAGAGCATACTTTTTACTGCCACAGTCTATAATAATTATGGTGAAATCATGAAAGACCAGAAGATTGCCTGGTCTTTGACAAACCCCAAAACAGGAACGCTTGATTATGTCGGTCTCTTTGATGCCAAATCGCCAGGGCTGACTGATGTTGTTGCCACCTCGGGCCAGCTCTCCGCAAGAGCAAAGGCCTATGTCTACGACGAAGGATTGAACCTTGAGAAGCAGGGTTGCGACTGGCCATGTTTTGGTGGTGATCCGGGCAGGACTTCATCCACAGAGGCCGATTGTGGTCCAAAAACCGACAAGCTGAAAATGTTGTGGAAATACAATGCAAAATCACCTCTCACCACCCAGGCAATTTCTGTGGATGGGATGGTTTTTGCGGGCGCCCAGGACGGCAAATTCCATTGCATGGATCTTGAGACAGGCGCAAAGATCTGGGAGTTCAAATCAGGGGCGCTTGCCTACACGCCGGTTTACTGGCAGGGAAAACTGTTTGCGCCGTCATTTGACAAGAAGCTCTACTGTCTCGACGCAAAAACCGGCAAAGAGCTCTGGTCTTTTGAGGCTGGTGGAGAAATAAGGACATCGCCTGCAATCTATCAGGGGAAGCTTTATTTCGGCTGTGGCAAGGTTCGTGACGACAACGAAAACAATTCTGGCAAAAACGCCCTCTACTGCCTTGATGTCATGACTGGCAAACTGGTGTGGGAAAACCCAAACAAGATCGATTTCGAGTCATCGCCAACTGTTGCCGAAGGCAAGGTGTTTATTGGGTCAAGCGATGACACCTACTACTGTTTTGATGCAAACACAGGTGATACTTTCTGGACAATCGACAGCAAGAACGATTTTGACGGCGAAACAACATACTTTGATGGCAGGATTTATTTCTCCACATGGGACGGCATTGTAAGATGCGTTGATCCTCGCTCTGGTGATGCCATCTGGACGAGTGAAGTAGACAAGGCAGTCTTTGGCCCTCTGGCGATAAGGGATGGCAGGATTTTTGCCATTTCCACAAACAAGAGGATGTTCTGTCTCTCGCTTGAAGACGGCAAGGTGCTCTTTGATGTGCCAATGGAAGGTTCATCATTCTATTCCGTGGCCTGCTACGGGAATAGGGTGGTTCTTGGCAATACTGGTGGATTGATGAAGTTGCTTGACGCTTCCACAGGCGAGGAAAAGTTTGCCTGTAATGTGAGAGATGGCAAGGATTTTGTTTATCCGTCAGTTTGCGGAGGGAAAATACTCTTCACAAATACCGATGGCTTCCTCTACTGCTTTGTTGATGACGACATTGTCGAGCCTGAAAAACCATACCCAGCCAGACTTGTTGTCCAGCCGAAGGAATCAGTTCTAAAACCAGGTGAGACCCAGCAGTTTACAGCCGCGGTTTTTGACCAGTTTGACCAGGAGATGAAGGATGTCCAGATAAACTGGGAATGTTCTGATACAGAAATCGGGTCAGTAGACCAGAACGGCCTCTTTACTGCCGTCAAGGACGGGGAATGCATCGTAACTGCCACTTACCTTGAGCTTTCTGATATCGGAAGGGTGAAAGTGCTCAAGATCGCAAAACCGGAAGAAGTGACTTGCGAGTGGAACCAGTACAGGGGCAATCTCCAGAGAAATGGCGTTGTTCCTGATGGTTGCGGGCCAGACCCGGCAAAAACAGACCTTCTCTGGAGCTTTGAAACAGGCGATGACATCTATTCTTCGCCAACCATCTCCGATGGCAGGGTTTTTGTCGGTTCAGATGACAACCACCTTTATTGCCTTGATCTGGCAAGCGGGGCAAAGATATGGGATTTCACTGCTACAGGAAGGGTGTTCTCTCCGGCAGTCGATTCTGGAAAGGTCTATGCCTGCTCGTATGATAGAAACCTCTACTGTCTGGATGCAAAAACAGGCAACAAGATATGGTCATTTATGTCCCAGGGCCCAACATTCTCCTCGCCAGTAGTTTGGGAAAACAGGGTGTATTTTGGATCAAAAGACCATTTTATGTATTGCCTTGATGCCACAACAGGGAAGCTGCTCTGGAAGTTTGAGGCACCCGACCAGGTTGACTCGTCTCCTGCGCTCTGGGAAGGCAAGATATATTTTGGATGTGAAGACAAGAGCCTTTATTGCCTCGATGCGCTGACTGGCAAAAAAATGTGGGACTTCAAAACCGGCTACATGATAACCTCAACGCCTGCCATCTGGAATGGAAAAGTCTACATTGGTTCCGATGACAAGAAGCTTTATTGCCTGGATGCCCAGACTGGCTCTCAGGTGTGGATGTTTGAGGCAGGCGGAGTTCTTCATTACTCTTCACCTGCGATCTGGAACGGAAGGGTGTTTGTGGGTGCAACTGACTCTTTCCTTTATTGCCTGGATTCTGAAACCGGCAAGAAAATCTGGACGTTCAGGGCAGAGGGGTGGGTCACGAGCCCGGCGGTTTGTGGCGACAAGGTCTGGTTTGGCAGCCAGGATTATTATTTCTACTGCATTGATTTTGAAACCGGCGAGAAGATATGGTCTTTCAAAACAGAAGGGGCCGTCTCTTCTCCTGCCATTTCAAATGGGCACATTCTGGCTGGTTCTTTTGACAACAAACTCTACTGCTTTGGTGCAAAATAACCGAGAGTGCACAAAGTTTCGGATACGCCGAGGGGAAACCTTCGGCGTATTTTTGTTTATAACAATTTGTGCATAAATGTGGGATTTCTTTATTTTGATTGGAGAAAACACTATAGTTTTAATATAGATTTTTCAATAAATTGACCTTGTCCAAGTCTGCGTTCAATTGATTGATTTAATTTATTGTGCTAATATCTCTCTCATGAAATCCAGACTGATTACAGCAATGTTGGCTATTATACTAGCTCTCCAGATGCCTGTTTTTGCCATGGCCGAAGAAGGAAAATGCGATGATTGGGTGATGTTTAACCACGATCCTTCGAGGTCTTGTTTGACAACGAACCAGGCGGCACCGCCGCTTCTTGTTGGAGAGGCCTACAAGGCCACGGCCGCCATCCACAGCTCAATCGCAATGACTGACAGATACAGTGTGGTTGGTTCTGATGACATGAGGATATATTGCTACGACACTCATTCATTCAGGATAAGGTGGAACTATCTGACTGGAAACAAGGTCCGTTGCTCACCGACAATTTTTGGAGAAGTAACAATCTGCGGTTCGGATGACGGCTACCTCTATTGCCTGAACCTCGAAACTGGAAATGAAGTCTGGAAATTCAAAACTGGCGATATCATAAGGTCGTCACCCCTTGTTGTTAACGGGAAGGTCTATTTTGCATCAAGGGACATGAAGGTT
Source organism: Caldisericia bacterium (assembly GCA_017992555.1). Lineage (GTDB taxonomy): Bacteria > Caldisericota > Caldisericia > JAAYUI01 > JAAYUI01 > JAAYUI01. Next base: position 14,435 of record JAGOOK010000009.1, read on the forward strand.
TATTGCCTTGATGCCCTTTCTGGCCAGAAGGTCTGGGCATTCCATACAGGTGCTTTTGTTGATGCCTCACCAACATATAATGAGTACAATAAGACTATTTTGATAGGTTCCTATTCAAAAAAACTCTATTGTCTCAATGCCGAAAATGGCAGGCTGACTTGGGAATTTGAGACCCCCTCTGAGGTCTTTGCGGCCTGTTCTGTCAAAAACGAAAAGATATTTTTTGGCACAGACGGCGGTCAGTTCTATTGCCTGTCTGATGATGGCAGACAGATCTGGAAGATAGACGTTGGTGCACACGTCTGGGCAACTCCGGCCCTTGTTGAAGACAAACTCATAATTCCAACTGGATATGACAAGATGGTTCGCTGCCTCTACCAGGACACCGGCGAAGAAGTATGGAATTTCAGGACGGAAAACTGGAACTACTCTTCCCCAGCCGTTGGCGGGAAGTACGTTTTCTTTGGGTCGGATGACCAGAACCTCTACTGCCTGTACTGGAAAACGGGACAACTGGCCTGGAAGGGGAACCTTGGATACATCATTGAAGCTTCACCTGTAATCTATTGCGAGGCGGTTTATGTCGGCACATGGGGCGGAACAGTCCAGGTTTTCCAGCCAGGGCCGATCCTTGAGGTTGAGCCGCAAGAAATTGATTTTGGCATCGTGACCCATGGAACAACCCCTTTCAGGGACATCATCGTCAGGAATGCCAGAAAAGACCAGTTCCAGACGAAACTCGAAGGAAAAATGGTTACCGATGAAAAACACCTTTCCTTCAGTGCAACAGAATTTTTTGATATAAGCAATGGTTCTGAACAAAAAATAAGGGTAACACTCGATCCAGGCGGGCTTGACTATGGCAACCACCAGGCACTGCTCAAAATATCTTCAAATGGTGGCGAATTCACCATGATAATCAGATGGCGCATTGTTTCACCGGCACCGCCATGCCTCAATGTTTCACCATCCGAACTAAACTTTGGGTTCATCAAAAGAGGAGAGGAAGTTTCAAAGACGTTGACCCTTTCCTTTGATACCGATGAGGAAATCTCGGGCATCGTGATGGGTGAAGACAGGTGGATTGATGTGGAACCGGTTTCTTTTACTTCCGTAAATCGCAAATTCCTTCTAAAGGTCACACTCAATGGCAGTAGAATACCGGCTGGCAACGAGGCCCAGGGAAGGATTGTCATTGCCACGAAAAATGATGTTTGCCAGCAAGTTTCTGTCATGGTGAAAGTCGAGACCGAGCCAAGGATAGAAATCTCCATGGTCATCGGTGACAACACGGCCTTTGTAAATGGCAGGCCTGTCGATATGGATGTTGCCCCGTATGTAACAAGCAAAGGTAGAACAATGGTCCCGATAAGGTTTATCTCTGAGACCTTTGGCGCTGACGTCAAATGGATTGCCGACAAGAAAGAGATACAGATAAACAGGTTTGACAACAGGGTCAAGCTCTGGGTGGGTCGTCCGGAAATGGACGTCAATGACCTCATAAAGGCCATCCCCTCCCCTCCAGAAATAAAAGACGGCAGAACAATGGTTCCTTTCAGGGCAATAGCCGAGGCCTTTGGTGCCGATGTCCAGTGGATTGCCGAGACAAAAACAGTGAGGATGGTCTTCAACCCATGACCCTTGCCAACGCGCTCTCGTGGACAAGCGGGCGCGCAAATGGTGATGCAATAAAGGCCCTTCTCTCTGCATCTGCCTGGCTCTCTCAATCAGGCATCCAGGAGCAGGAGGGACCCCATGCGGGCGGGATTTATGGCTGGTACTCGACGCTTGAACATTGCCATTCAATCATGTTTTCTGCCACCACTGGAAATGCAATCACCTGCATGCTTTTTCTGGACAGGATGTTGCCGGGCTGGCCGAGGCAAAACCCGACAGAACAGGCGGCCTTTTGGTTGCTTGACAAGGCATGGGTGGCTGATGAGGGTGGGTTTATGGTGGGCATCAACCCCCAAAATGATTCCCAGATCAGACAGATAAAAACGCTTGATGTTGCAATGATCCTGAATGCTTTTGTGCATCTGCATTATGAAACTGACAACTCTTTTTGCCTTTCTGTGGCCTCAAAGGCAGTTGACTTCATAACCCAGCGCATGATGGGGCCAAACGGCGTCCCCTACCCGCTCCTCGATGTCGACAGCGCAACAGTCATACAGGACACATCAAACTGGCGCGCCGACATCCAGCCATACCTAGCAAAAATTGCCATAGGGCTCATGAACTACGCGCAGGCAATAAGGTCTGAAAGGGCCAGAACACATGCAATAAGGTTGCTGGACTGGGCGTGCCAGAGCGCAGAGGAAAAGCAGGAAGGGGCGATAACCTCGACCGGAAGGTCCGTGCATCTGCTTCCGACGATGTACGCCGTTGACGCACTCCTTGTTGGTTCTGTGATGCTGGACAGGCAGAGGATGCTTGAAGCCGCACTGAAGACTTGGCGTTTTGTTGCAGATTGCCAGCTACAGGATGGTGGTTTCCCGATGCTCGTAGGTGAGGGTGAAAACTACGAAAGGGCCGATGTGTGTGCCCATTTCATCAGAGCTGGAAGGCTCATCGAGGCCCTTGGGATGCTTCCGGAGGGCTACTGCCTGAAGATAGACAAGGCAACAAAAAGGCTTTGCGGGGAGCTTGCCAACAGGCAACCGGATCCAAAAATGTTCGGAGCATTCAATCATTCTGGTGCAGAACGTCCTGACCTGCAGGACGCCAACACCCAGGCCACGATGGTCGCCATTCAGGCGCTATCGCTTGAGGCAGGCATGCCAAATGCGGCTTCTGCGATTGCCCGGGACATGCTGATTGTGTGATGTTTAGTCGATAGCCCTGAAATATATAGATTCTTTCAATACTCTCAAACAACATCATTACAAAAATATACAACCCCCCCTTCCTCTCTGCTATAATCCTAGGCCGGTTCTGAGCAAGTAAAAAAGTTTGTCTGGGGGATTTGATGGAAAAAATGGCCAGAGTTTTCTATGCAATAAGTCTGATTTTGATGTTCCTTGCCAGTTGCGGGGTCTCAAGCGAGGGAATAGGGTAGATTGCGCCACAGGGAGAGAAACGTTTTTATACCCTTGGCTATGGCGATGACTGGGAAACCCAGATGAGAAAAAGAGAAGTTACCATCTATTCCGCCCCGCTTGACTGGAGCAATTCTGCGTCTGCGTTTGCAGTAAAATTGCCAAAAAATCAGTAATGATTATTATATAAGATGTTAAGGTATTTTGGGATGAAACACAATTCTCTTTAATCGACTATAAGCAAGCTATTTCCTGCATTTTTTTATATGAAACCATTCCTTAACTATTTACTATTGACTGTAGTACTATTGACTGTAAAATACCCACCATCATGGAAGACAAAGTTATAAGGGTAACGTCAAACAGGGTCGGTGCAGGGCTGGTTCTCGGCTCCCTGGAGTATGAGGTCTACAAGGCCTGTTGCGCCATCGGAAAGGCGACCGTAAGGGAAATAGTAGACCACCTTTCAACCGATCATGCCTATACGACCATCATGACAACCTGCGACAGGCTCTCCAAGAAGGGCGTCCTCAAGAGGGAAAAATGTGGCAAGAGCTATGTTTACATGCCGTCGGTCACCCAAGAAGAGATGGATGTTAAAAGCACGTGCAGGGTACTTAACTCGGTCATTGGCAGCCTTACCGAGCCTGTCATGGCAAATTTTCTGGAAATGCTTGAGAATTCAGACTCGAACAAATTGGACATGCTCGAGCGTATGATAAAGGAGAGGAAACAAAATGGAAAATAGTCTTGTTTTTGCCCTTTATCTGGTTGTGGCGTGGCCGTTCTTGTGGTTCCTGCTTGGCAGGAAGCTCTCCCCAAAGGGGCTGGGCTGGTCAATTTTTGTGTCACTGGCGTCCCTCTTTGGGTTCTCTGCCGGTTTCATAATGCTCTCCAGCCTTGTTCCAGAGACAGTAAAACTCACCCTCACACCAACAAAGCTCTTTTCCACAGAGGGCATCATTTACGGGGCCAATGTCACGCTGGAGCCGACCTTCTGGCATTATCTTCTCATCGCTGCACCCTGGATCGTAATCGGTTTTGTTACTTTCCGCCTCGGGTTTGGTCTGTTTCTGCTGTCCTCAAGAACCAGGGGCTATCGTGTCGCACCAAAATCTTTCAGGGAATCGCTTTCTCGTGGATTTGACGGGCAAGACACCAGGAGCACGACTTTTTTTCTTGGCAATTCAGGTTCTGAGGCCTTCTCGACCCTGAACTCTGTTTACATTTCAGAAAATTTGATAAAGGGGCTTTCAAAAGAGCAGCTTGATGCAGTCGTTGCCCATGAGATGGCCCACATAAGGCGCAGAGACATAATAAACATGTGGCTCTGGACGCTCAATGTTGCACTTTGTTCGTATCTTCCAGGAAAATTTGCCTGGAAGAGTTATTCGCTGGAGCTTGAAAAGGAGACTGATCGCCTTGCAGTAAAGGCAATTGGTTCACCCTTCCCGCTTGCAGAAGCACTTATAGGTGTTGCGAAGCTCTGTTCACCGGTAAGAGTGGCCGCAAATCTTTCTTCTGGCGGACTCGAGGAGAGGACCATGGCTCTGCTCGAACCAAAGAAAGAAAAACTTGTGGCGCACAAATCTCTTGCTACAGTGCTTTGCTTCACACTGCTGCTTTTGATGCCCCTCTGGCCGGAAAAAACAAATTCCCTCGTAGGAATGGGGATTTCAGAGGTGCAGGCGCAAAAAATGATTGAAGGAAAGATGGTGGCCCTTGTCAGGCCAACTGGTGATGCCGGAAAACCTTACCAGGTCAATTTTTACCCTGAACAAGCCATAAAGATAGACGGTTTTGGAAACCTGATATTGGACAAAAGGCTTGTCATAAGAAAGCTATAAGGAGGAAGAATAGATGTTATTTGAGGAAGAGTATAACTATACCCCAATAGAAAAAACTGAAGAGCCGGAAACTATGGATACTGAGTACAAGGAACCGGCTCATGAGGAGAAACCGCAGTACTCACAGATGAATGGAAATGATAGCAGGCAAACAGGCAAGCAGAACACCCCGAGATGGGGCGGAATTATTGCCCTTGCCCTTGTGTTCTCGGTGCTTTTTGGTGGCCTCTCAGGGTTCCTGGGATACAGGCTTGCAGACAACAAAAATAGTACCGTGGTGATCCAGCAGCCGGTGCCGGAAACCCCGATAAATCAGCAGATGTTCTATGATGGTGTTGTTGATGTAGTAAATAGAGTGTCCCCTGCCGTTGTCTCGATAACTGTTGACAAGCTTGTGGAAGACACAAGTTCCATATTACAGTTTGACAATCCGTTTGAGCAGTTCTTCAATAATGACAATAGCGTCAACCCATTTGCAAGACAGCAGCCTCAAGTAAGGGTCGAACAAGCTGCAGGTTCTGGTGTTATAATAAAAAATACCTGGACTGATGAACAAGGTTTTATCCTCACCAACAACCATGTTGTGGAGAATGGCCAAAAGATCGTTGTCCACCTCATAGACAAAAGGAATTTTGAGGCACAGATTGTTGCAACAGACTCACTTTCCGATCTTGCCATCCTCAAGGTAAAAGAGAAAAACCTTCCAATGGCCGAGCTTGGAGATTCCTCAAAGTTGAAGGTTGGCCAGCCGGTCGTTGCAATAGGCAACCCATACAAATTTGAAAACACAGTAACAACGGGCGTTATCTCGGCCCTTGCCAGAAACATACAGGTAGACAAAAGTCGTATGCTGGTTGGAGTTGTCCAGACAGATGCTGCCATCAACCCGGGCAACTCTGGTGGACCACTTGTGACACTTGACGGCAAAGTGGTCGGAATCAATACCGTCATCATCGAGGGTGCACAAAATCTAGGTTTTGCAGTCTCCTCAAATGTTGCGTCAAGAGTTGCCAAAGACCTCATCAAGTTCGGCAAGGTAGGCTGGCCAGTACTTGGTGTCAGGGGTGCAACACTTACACAGGACCTCGCTTCACAGCTTGGTTTGAAGTATGCGTCAGGTGCATACATAGCAGTAGTTGAAAAGGGTGGTGCCCAGGAAGCAGGAATACAGAGGGGCGACATCATCACCGCAATAGATGGAAAGGAAGTTGCAGATTTTGAAGGACTCCTTGTTGAGGTAAGGAACCATCAAGTGGGAGATGTCGTCAAGATGAAGGTCAGCAGGGATGGAAGAGAAATGACCTTCAACGTTAAACTTGGTGCTGCTGCGGAATAGCCATCACCAATAAGTACCTTCTGGAACAAAAAAGGCGGGGATATCCCCGCCTTTTTTGTTTGTCTTCAAAAAAAGATTTTATTTTTTATCAAGACATCGGCATCCCCGATTTTGAACTTGACCCCAAGATTTAGTGTATTTGAAGCAAATCAGCCATGAATGCATCGAAAGGAGTTTCAAGATGAGAAAGCTCTTGGCTACAATGCTAACGCTCGCGGTGGCGCTCACCGTGATTCCGTTTTTTGGCGAAATACCACAGGCCAGTGCTGAAACAAAAAACATACTTTTTGCAGTAGTCAGGTGGTCTCCGCTTGGACAGGACAGAAACGGCCAGCCACTCTCCGGCAGGGTCGTCCCGTGGACTTCCGGCGATGTTTCCACCTGGTGGGGCAGGCAGCAGTTTCCGATGCCGTCCCAGCCAAGGTATTGGTCGGAAGTTTATCTTACTGTCATTGGCGCAGGTGGGCAGTCCACCGAAAAAGACAAAATGAACTGCATCCTGGACTCAAATGGCAACATCTGGTTTGACCCGGATGGCTATTTCCACAATGCTGCCGAAAGGGCAAGACCAGACCCGCCAGGCCAGTGCTATGACTACAACTTCAAGACAGACAATACGCCGGCCAACAACACGCAGGGCCCGTACAGGGTTGGCGACTATGCAAACTTTTTCCACAACAAGGGGTACTGGTTCACTCCGATCAGCCACCAGCATGGCCCATACACTTTCCCGCGCAATTTTTCAGGGAGGCTTTTCAAGTTGGGGCAGGCTGCACTTCCTGGCAATGGAATGGCCCTTGTCATGTCAGAGACCTTCCTTGCATCCTGCGATCCGAACACCTCTTACAACCTCTCGGTTGAAACCGACATGTGGGAAGGCGTCAATCCGGCCGTTACCGCCGCTTCAATCTTTGACCCCGAAAACCCCACGCTCAGGAGATCGCAAAGAATCCAGAAATCAACTGTGCTTGGTCCAACTGGCCTAGATTTCCAGGTGCCGGCAACCACTTTCTTCAATGTGAAACCGTCTTACAGGAGCTACATAGGTATTGAGATCTTCAGGGATTCTGGTGAAAACAATATCAACAACCTGCAAGGCCAGTGCTTTGCCCAGAACCTTTTCGATGACTACAAGGCCCTGTATGCCTGCGAGGACTTTATTGGTGCCTCAAATTCTGGAGTGAATGACTCCGATACCGGCCTCCCGCTAAAGCCGTTTCCGGCAAGCTTTAGGTATTATGACAGCGGCGGAACCGGTTTTGGCTGTGGCGAGCCGATATACGACAACCTCAACACCGCCCAGGACCCGTTCATGAACGACATCGTCAATCCTGGCGACAAGCGTATGACCACCGTCACGTTCAGTGTTGGTGGAGCCATAATCACCTATGAGGCTGGCTCGTATGTTTCAGCCGGTGATGTCGATAATGGCTATATTATTCGTCCATTCACGAACGTTGGCTGGTTTGATGCCAACAATAACAACGAGTTTGAAGAGGGCGAATGGATTTATCAGGACAATGATGCTTCCAATTCTGTAACTGCTGGTGATGTTCGTCTGACGATTGTCAACAAGAACGGCAATACCTACCAGTGCGGAACAGTTGTTGCCGGCCCGGAACTTTACATAAGGAGCTATCCGGTTTCCGGTATAACTATTGGAAGGTGCGGCAATTTCCGCTTCATGGACATGGAAGTCCTCCCGGGTATTGCACCTGTGCAGGTGAGCGTTTCGAGGCCATTCAAAGTTGAGCAGACCTCGGAAGTCAACCTGACAATGAACCCGGCACCGGACGAAGGCAGAATAGCCTACATAGTGCTGACTGATGCCTCTGGCCAGAGAAACGTTGCCGGAACAATAACCAAGGATCGCCCAAGGGCGACTGTCCAGATAACCCCCTATGAGGGTTCTTGCGACGAGTTTGGCAGGATCCACCCATACCTGATCGAGGTATATTATGAAAAGGGTACCGGCAGGCCACAAGACATCGGTTGGGGTGGCCCTCCAGATGGAACTTACGGGTACTGGGTTGTTCCTTCCCCACAGATTCTGAACAACACCATCATCCCGAACAACTATGACTGCTATCTGGCAAAAGAATTCACGGTTGAGCCGGAAGACATGTATTTTGACTGCAGCACTGTCTGCCTTACAAACATCTCGACCCGCTACCCGAACTTTGTTTTGACCCTCAAGGATTTTGACAACCCATATGATGTGAACGACCTCAATGGTGTCAACATCTCAACTACAGCCTCTGCTGGTAATATCATTGCCTACTACAACTGCACGGGGGCCGGCATTGACTGGATGTTTACTGCCGGCACCGGCGCAAACAGGTATATCGTCCAGGTCAACAGGGACGGCACATATTATTATTGGGCCTGGAACGACAATCAGAGCCCGACGCCGGGCATTGGTGCTGTTGGCGCTCTCGACCAGGAAGACACTGTTGTCGGGCCGACACAGGGCAACATCAATTCAGGCAGTCTTGTTGATATAGATTGCTCTGGAAGATTTGCAGAATGCGACATCTGTGGCCAGGGCTTCGAAAAAATGGGTGTTGTAACCAAGGGCGACACATGGGGTCAGTTTGACGGTGTCAACCTCCCGGTCATCGAAACCTATGGCGTGCCGTGCTTTGTCACTACATACAAGACGACCCCGTGGGCCGATCCAGGTGGAAGCATCATGGTGGCCTGCTGGCCACCAGACCGCACCTCCAGCCTGAATGTCAGGGTACATACCGATAATGCGCTGTGGGACTATAACAGCACAATCACCCATCCGCCGTACTTTATCACCTCTCCTGCCAAGGGCACTGATTATTGCGGTGTCCATGTCATCCCGCCAACTGCCTCCGGTGGAGGTGGTGGTGGAGGCGGAGGTGGGGGTGGTGGCTCCGGTGGTTATGGAGACATCAATTTCGTCGAATTTACCGCAATTGATCACGCCCTCCAGTATTCCAGCGTCAACTACACCTCTGGCTCTGGTGCCTTATCCAGGATGCCGCCCCCAGCCTCCCAGATACAGTCACCGTATGACCCTGTCCTTTCAAATCTTGTCAGGGAATTCAGAGCATATCCTGGCGGACAGACACACCCGATCAGGGTGCAAGGTGGAATGGGTGACGGAAGGAACGCATATCCTGCCATATTCCGTGACCAGGTGTGGAAGCTCGGAACAGAGTTCCTGCCGCTTACCGATTATGGCGTCTTCTTCATGCTTACAAATGCGAGGAGTGAGTTCCTCTCATTCAATGCAACGGACAGCGACCACAAAATACAGTGGATAGAAATAACCGGGCCGTTCATGACGCCGAGGTTCCCAATCACCGACTACACATACAATGGCCTCAGGAACGTGCCGGTGCAATATGACTACTCTGGCAGGATTGTGGTTGATCAGACCAACTGGAAAAACTACGAGCTTGCCCCGCAGGATTTCACCAGGATCATAAACCCAGGTTTCAAGGACCGCTATGTCTACCAGCAGGCCAACCAGAGGCTCCTCCAGAGCAGGAGGCTGGACTACTCGATGGTCAATGGCAACGTGTTTGTCTTTGACGAGATAATCCCGGTTGACAGGGGTGTCATAAGAATTGAAGTCAAGCTGGCAAACGGCCAGTCAAGAATCTGGGAAGACTGCTGCCAGGAATACAGGATACAGGGAATACCGGTCCATGGGCTCCACATAGAGGGCGCCCCTGGGACACTCGGAATCATTGCCGACAACGTCCTTGATGTCAAAATCACCGAATGGGAAGACATCCAGGTGGTCAGGGAATGCAACGATGCAATGACCTATGTGTGGCAGGACAGGGGTGTTCTCCAGCAGATGGGTGGCAATATCTTCTTTGGAGCAGGCGATGGCTGGGTGACAAACGGCCCATCATCCTCTGTTGGCTCCGGCTCGGCCGGTGCCTTCAGCAGTGACATGGACCTGAACGGCGACGGAAGGATATCCTTTGATGCCTATGAAACCGAGCTCATTGGCGCCTATAATCTTGCAACCAACAGCTGGGTGGGTGGTATCATCGATGCAAGGACCTACCAGCGCAACAACGGCAGGTATGTCTTTGACATGAGCCTTTCAAATGGCTGCAGGATTGAAGATGCCGGTCTTGATTTCAACAATGACCATGTCATTGCAGAGGACGAAAGATTGCCGGTCAACCTGACCGTTTACAAATATTATGACGACAACAACGACAGGAGCTTTGCCCCTCTCTGGAATGTCCCTGGGACCAGGCAGTACTACTCGCACGAGGTCTACCTTGCTGGCCAGGTGAGCATGTATCCGGAGCCAGGTGGCGGGGTGTCCAAAGACCCCAACATCATTATTGAAGTCAACCCGGGTATCATAACGGCAGGCGTCTCCCCCGAGGTTGTCAACTCGAACCAGCCCCTGACCTTTATTATAAAGGACATAAACGGCAGGCCGGTCGACCTTACAAAGGGTGGAAAGCTGAAGCCGGAAGAGGCGGTCAGTTTCATATCCGATGTCAGGCCGGAGCGTGTTGGTGCCTACTATTGGACCGTCACCTCACTGCGCAACAAGGACGGCACGATATCGGACAATGAACACCTGTTTGGCGAATTTAAGCCAATAGGCTATGACTTCTCGCAAGCCTCCAAGGGCATATACAAGTTCACTGGCTTTGTGGCCAATGACGAGGGTGAAATACAGATAAAGGTGCGCTCATCAGACTACAAGAGCTGGGGCGTAGGTTCAATCAAGGTCGCAAGGCCAAAGGTGACCTACTCGATAACCAACGTGGCAACAGGCGATGCTGTCACAATGAAGTGGCCGGAAGAGTCAGAGGCCTGCATGACCGGCCTTGACCGCCGTATCTACAAAGTTGTTGCAACACTCAAGGACGCACAGGGTCAGCTGCTCAAGGGCTCGTCAAAGCTGCCGGGCAAGTATGGCTCTTCGACAGATTTTATCAGGTTTACCCCGTTCCTTGTCCTTGATGCTGGTGCTGATCCGGAAAAACTGACTTATTTCAACAGGTTCGGGATTTCATCAACAGGCGAAATCTCTTCCACTTCAAACCTTGTCAAGCCAATGTCTGTAAGATGCAAGACGAGCGCAAAGCTCGATGGTTCAACAATAGACCTGAAGAGTTGGGGCAAGGGTTGCGTGTACAACTCCGAGATCGCAGGCAACTACTTCTTCTCCGACTTCAATGGCGATTCGAGGATCGACTACAAGGACTCGCTCAACCCTGATGAAAACGGAAATGTCACCTTCTACGTTTTCGCTGATCAGGTGTTTATGGTTGGCGGCCTGCTCGGTGCAAACAAGGCATCAGTCATCAAGGGTGATGTTGCCGGTGATGCCCCAAGGTCGCAGTCGATGGCATTCAATCCACTCCTCAGGTACAAGGGCGATGGCACATTTGCACTCGACTGGGACACCCCGACAGTAACGAATGTCCCGATAAAGCAGCCTGTTATAAGGCTTTATGACCAGAATGTCGGCGATGAGCTCTCCACAGGGTTCCTGTCGCCGTCCAATTATGATCTTGCTTATGGAACCGACAATGTCTTTGTGGCAAGGGTGACGCCAGCATGCCAGAAGGAAACAGACCCGATAAAGCCTGGTGGAATAATTGAAGTCGCAAGCGTGGGTGCAAAATCTGAAGTAAAGACCAGCGTCGAGACCATCCAGAGCAAGGTTGACCCAAAGGCCGCCGAAGCTATTGTCCACTACACGCCGACAAGCAACACCGGAACATCGGTTGCAACCCTCAGCTACAAGGCAAAGGCCACATTCGGGGAAGACGTTGCCATAGCCCGCAAGTCGCTTGAATTTGATGTTGCAAAGGGCGCAAGCCTCAATGTTGTTTATACCGGCACCTTCTACCCCGGACTCCAGAAGAAGATCGCTGTCACGGTTGAAGACGTCGCCTCCAGGGCGCCACTTTCCAATGTGACTGTCACGGTGCAGGGAGCAGGCGTCATGATGGAAGCCAAGACAGGGCCAAAGGGCGAAGTTGAGTTTGATGTCCTGCCAACAAAGCCGGGCAAGATAGTCGTCAGGCTGGACAGCGGGACATACATAACGGTGAATCCACAGGTAATAGAAGTTGTTTCACCTGTCGCCCCGCCACCGCTTGAGCTTGAAGAGGTGCCACCGCTTACAAAAGAAGACCAGATAACAATCAGGGGCAAGACAAACTCCGAGGCAGTGGTCTCTGTTGGTGGAAACCCAGTGAGTGTTGGCGCTGATGGCGTGTTCTTTGTCACTGTCACGCTCAAGGAAGGCGTAAACGAAATCGAGGTCATTGCTGCCAACCCGGTTGGCACAAAGATTTCCAAGAAGATCACCATCACAAAAGACACAACTCCGCCAGTAATCGAGCTTGTCCAGCCAAAGACAAAGCTTGTGAATGCAAAACAGATCGAGATTGAAGGCAACGCCAGCGAGAAGGCGAAACTGGCAATCGATGGAAAAATCATCGATGTCGGGCCTGGCAAGTTTGTGGTCACGCTCGACCTTGTGCTTGGCAAAAACACATTCAAGTTTGAAGCAACCGATGCCCTTGGCAACCAGTCCAGGCCGACCCTCGAGCTGTACAACTGGCAGATAAAGCTGGTCCAGATGAAGATAGGCAACGACATCATGCTGGTCGATGGCCAGATAAGCAAGCTTGATGTGGCGCCCTATGTTGACTCGCAGACCAGCAGGACGCTTGTGCCTGTCAGGGCGATTGCCCAGGCTTTTGGCGCGAAGGTGGACTGGAATGCCCAGGTAAAGCAGGTGACCATAACCCTTGGCAAAGACCTGATCATGATGACAATCGGTTCAAAAGTCGCCATTGTGAACGGAAAGATCTCCCAGCTCGAACAGCCACCGCTGATAAAAGACGGCAGGACAGTCCTCCCGTTCAGGTTCATAGCCGAGGCGCTTGGCGCAGAGGTGCAGTGGAATGGCGACGAGAAGACGATAACAATGACCAGATACTACTAGAATTCCTCCTTTTGGTTGGAAGGGGCGGAGAAATCCGCCCCTTTTTTGTTTTTGGGAACTATTTGCTATAATAAAAAACAAAAAGAGGAGGAGAGATGGTTTGCACAATAAAAGCTGGTGAAATCGCCCCACAGACTGGCTACTACGCCTGCAAGAAGTGCGGATACAAGATCATGGTTAAGGAGGGGAAGCCTGTCCCTGCCTGCCCGGCCTGCTCGCACGACATTCTTGTGTACGAGAGCGAGTGAGAACAAAGAATGGTAATCCATCTATCACCTTAGATCACCGTAACAATATAAATGAAATCCAAGTCCAAAATAAATTTTACCATTTGAAATTGATGGTGAGGAGTACATATTTGATGTTGTTTGGTATTCATATATTTTCTTCCCAGTCTCAATATTTAAGCAGACAAGACCATTTTCTGACCCAAAATACACTTTTCCTTTTGAAATGGCAGGTGAACTGATCTCCAACCAAACTGTAGTTTTGTATTCCCATAATTTTTTACCATTATCTGAATTAATACAAAGAAATATTTTGTTACCTAATTCATCATTCGATCCAAAATACACTTTTCCATTTGAAACTGCAGGTGTAGATTTCATTCCGGAACCACTCTTAGATTCCCAGATCCTTTTACCACTGTTTGAATTAAGGCAATATAACTTTTTATCATTGGATGTAAAATATATTTTTGAGTTTGATATGGAAGGTGAAGATCTTACTTGTCCATTTGTTTTATATTCCCACAACTTTTTACCAGTATTTGAATTAATGCAGTACAGTTTTGTATCATTCGATCCAAAATACACTTTTCCATTTGAAACTGCAGGTGATGATAAGATTAAATCGCCTGTTTTATATTCCCACAACTTTTTACCAGTATTTGAATTAATGCAGTACAGTTTTGTATCATTCGATCCAAAATACACTTTTCCATTTGAAACTGCAGGTGATGATAAGATTAAATCGCCTGTTTTA
>JAGOOK010000009.1:28718-49847 GCA_017992555.1 Caldisericia bacterium
ATTCCCACAACTTTTTACCAGTATTTGAATTAATGCAGTACAGTTTTGTATCATTCGATCCAAAATACACTTTTCCATTTGAAACTGCAGGTGATGATAAGATTAAATCGCCTGTTTTATATTCCCATATCTTCTTACCATTGTTGGTATCCATGCAATGAAGAGCATATCCAGTTCTAAAGTAGATTCTTTTATTTGAAATAACAGGAATTGGATCAGGGTGTGGATCCAAGTATAGATCCTCAACTTGAGAAGACCATATTTCTACCCCATTTTTAGAATTGATACAGTATAATTTGTTATTTGAATAACAGAATAATTTCCCATCTGAGATAGCGGGTGGAAATATTCTATTATCATGATTCCTATATTCCCATAGTTTCTTTCCACTATTTGAATCAAAGCAAAATAACTTATTAAAATTTGATCCATAAATTCTAGCATTGGAAATAACAGGAGCAGTTGTTATACGATCTTCATTTTTATGTATCCAGATTCTCGCGCCACTCGCTTCATCTAAGCAATAAAATGATGATTCATCAATAAAATACACTTTCCTATCTGAGATAATAAATGAGTGATATATATGATAATCAGTCTTGTATTCCCATTGTTTTTTGATAGTGATTATGTTTATACAGGTAAACCCTGAATTTGTACCAACATATAACTTGTTATTTGAAATAACCGGCGGGGTTGATATTGGATTACCTAAATTGTATTCCCATATTTTTTTGCCATTAATCGCATTTAAATAGTAAATTTTATTTCCTGAAGAAAAATACAGCCCATTATTTATTATAGTTGGTGAATAAGAAATCTTATCTTCTGAAGTGTAACACCAAATTAATTTGCCATTATATAAATTAAGACAATATAATTTTTTATCGTAAGAACCAAAATATACCCTTCCATTTTTAATACTTGGCAAGGAATTAATGTTACCACCAGCTTTATATTCCCATATCTTCTTGCCATTATTTGCGTTTAGGCAGTAAAGCTTACAATCACTTGAACCTGCAAGTATCATGTCTTTTTCGATTGCTATGTTGGTGTAGATTTGAACAATATCTGTAGACCAATCCCATAATTTGGTCAGACTATTTGTTTGTGGTCCACAACTGTCAGGTGCCACCCTATTATTCTCTGGAGTTCTACCAAAATTAGGCCAATCACATTGAATGCCATTGCTTATTTGTAATGAACTCAATGCGATTATGATAACAATCATTAATCCGGTTAGGAATTTTCTCACTTTCACCTCCTAAAGTTGTTAAGTCTATTATAAATTCCATTTTTTGTTTTTTGATGCTCTCATTTTTCTCTTCTATTTCCCCGTCCATCGTGTCACCTCTAACGGCAATATACAACAATCCAGATTTTATAACAACAAGATCTTGCCCTCCCTCCAGAAATAAAAAAAGCGGGGCAAAACCCCTCTTTCATCACGCTGGGTCCCCTTTGAAACTATGGATACTTTACACTAAAACTGATCTGCTTTTCCTGCCCACATGCTGGTTTTATCTTGAAGCTCCAGTCCGATTGTGATTTGCACACCTTGTGCCGCTTGATTCCTTATGCGGAGTGTTTTGTCTGTATGCTTGATCTGGATTTGTTCCCAAAAAGTTTACTTTCCTTGCAGGCTGGGCTATCATTTTTGTAGAAAACAGTCGCGAAAACAAAGGAGCAGATAATGGAAAACAGCAAGAACATATCGTGGGAAATAAAGGTGCCACTCCTGACCAACACGGCGATACTCACCGACATGCTCAAGGGTTTTGGCCTGACGTATATCATTGTCGTTTTGCTAATGGGCTTCATTTTCCTGCTCCAGGGCGAAACGGAGGGGTTTCTCCAGATTGTGTGGATGTTTGCGCTGATCGTTGGCGGCCTGATGGTGCTTTCTGCCCTCATCATGCTGATTGTTTTCCGGAATTCCTACCACATAAGATACACGCTTGATTCCGAGGGCGCCACCTTCGAAACGCTGGACAGAAGGGTGAAAATGGCAAACAGGGTCGCAATTGGCGCCGGATTTCTGGGCGGTGGCCAGGCGGCCGGCGCAGGGCTCCTTGCCAGATCGCAAGAAACGATCTATGTTCCATGGAAAAACGTCAATCAGGTGCTCTACAACGAAAAACGTGGCAGGATAACGCTCCGCAACACATGGCGCAATGTCATGATCATCTTTACCGGAAGAGGCTCCTGGCAGGAGGCCGCAAATGCCGTCAGGGAGAACGTCAAAGAGGCGTCCGCAAAGAAGCCGGCGAGAAAGGGCAATGCGCTTGTAAAAATGCTTTTGACAACAGTTTTTGTTGTGGCGTGCGTTGCGGCAACATTTGCCATGCCTTTTGAAACAGAGCTTTTTGTAAAAATCCTTGTTCTGTGTTTTGCCCTTGCCACGATCTGGCTCTCAAGGCTGATGGCCTACCCGGTTTTACTTGGGCTTGCCTACATGATCTACGAAATTCTGGTGCAGGGCTTTGAGGTTTCAACGTGGACGCTTATAAATACTTATACCTTGACCGGCTTCGGGTTCCTCTCCGGAGACGAGTGGGCCGCACTTGTTCTGGGTTTTCTGGGCATTGCCGGGCTGGCGACATACTGCATCCTTTCTCTTACCGGAAGGACAAGTTCAGCGCTTGAGGGCGACGAGGCCGGGGAGAACTGATAATTTATTGTATTCATTTGATTTAAATTAATAAAAATTTCAGAAAAGATGATTCACTAAAGCTTTTCGTTAACGCTTGTTAATAAGACAAATGAATATTATTCTTATGAACAGGTGAGCATAATGAAGAAAATTTTAATGTTAATCACTTGTCTATCATATGGTGATGACAAAGGAGGTTTTGATTTTATTTCTTGGAGTAAATGGGTTGAAAAACGAAATAAACCACCTAAAAAAATAAAGGTGGACGTCCTGTCCTATACCATAATTATCTGGCATATTGTAATATATATAATATATAATATTGATTTGAGGTGATTATGAAAAATGTTATTATATTCGTAATTGTAATTCTATTGTTAATGACTTGTATTTCTTGTTCTCATAATCCCACAAATCCTGATTTTATCAAACCATTCAAATCTGATTATGTTAAAGGTGATTTTCTTTTTAATATCATTAGTAACATTGATTGCCGAATTGTTCTTCCTGTTGTATATTCAGATAAACATATTTTAATACTAGACTCTCCAAAACGAGCGTCTATTATTCATGACTTAATACTTCCTGGAGAATATCTAAATGACACTATTTGTAACACATACTATGAATTATCTGATAATGACAAAGCTATTCATTTAGTTTTCTCATTAATAATAAAAGATAATGGAAAATATTTCCTATGCGCATATAGAATGGACTTTAAACCAACGATTGATATCACATATAGATACGTTCTACATAATACCGATAGGGATCCTCTCAACGATTATATTTCAACAAACCCCATTTTAATAATAAAACAAGAGATAGGAGAACCTGTCAATTTAAAAGTTTATTGCCAACTAGATAAGCAAAATATTGAAAACTATTTTTTTATTTGCCAAGGAGAACATTGGGATTATTTGGCTAAATACGACAAACATGGGAGACAGGTATTAAAAAAAGCGTTAGTTTATCCAACTAAATTTAACAAACAAATATTCAATTATTTAACTGTCGAAACCCTTATTGTAGGTTACGATGGTAATTGGGTTGTTTATTATGATGACAATTTTGAAATAATGACAAAATATCCAGCAGTATCCAGTAAACCAAAGGATAGCCTTTTTATTAACGAATCCCTATTGATAAGATATAATAACACTAACGACTTTTATATGTGTAATTTAAGTCAATTTCCTGATTCATTAAATGTAGTACCCAAATTGGGATCTATCAATCTTAGTAAGCTTAAAAGCGAGTTTTTTCTACCAATAAAAAACGGAACAATGTTTATTTCTAAAAGCGAGGACGGAAAGAAAATTGCTCTGAATAAAGTATCCGATGATATGTGTGAGTATACTTATTCCGATAATATGTCTGGTTCTAAGTATTGCACCATTTGCTTATATAAAACTGAAATCGGTTATAAGTGTACCATGTATATCTTTGATCAATTTTTTCTAGGTGAAAACATGGATTTTATAAAAATGGCAGAGATTGGATTCATTAATGATGATATATTGGATATTTCTTCTACTTTAAACGATTACAGCATAGATCGTCATTCTATCTATATTTTTTGTAAAAATAATGTTTATAAAATAAGTGTCTCAAAACAATTTTATAAAACTACAGAATTTGAAATAATTAATCCTCGTTAACAAAGATACAATTGAATATTACTAGTAAAATGCTTTTTGCTGACCTGAGATACAGCGAATTCAACCCTATGTCACCAACAATGGCCGGGTACGATGGCAAAATTGTTTATTTTTACAAGTTTGTTGACAGTCAGCTGCTTGTTGATTTTAAGTTGAATCTTGGGCCAGAGTATGAAGAAAAATAGTCTGATAAATTTATAAAGCCCCCTCGGTAATCAAGGGGGCTTTATCCAAAAGAGAAGAGGGTTTTACCTGATCGTAAAACAGAGCACCTTCCCGTCGGTGCAGGTGATGATTGCGCCGTCAGAGATTGCGATGTTTGCGTTGACCGGATAGCCGCACTCCAGCTTTGCAAGCTCCTTGCCAGTTTTTGCGTCCATGCAGTAGAGCGTTTTGTTGTCACTGCCGAAAAACACCTTGTCGCCGCAGATTGCCGGCGATCCAAACACGTTGTCGCCAACGGGTGCGTTCCAGGCTTCCTTGCCGTCTGCAATATTCAGGCAGTAGAAGGTGTCAAAGTCCGAGCCCGTGAAGACAAACTGGTCATAGACGGCCGGCGCGGTCACCTTGTCGCCACTCTTGAATGTCCAGAGTTTTGCACCGGTGAGTGCATCGAAGCAGACCAGATTGGCGTCACCAACAATTGCCCATACTTTTCCGGACGAGGCAACAACCGGGTTGACTATTCCGTCATCAGTCTTGCTCTCCCAGACCAGCTCGCCAGTTTCCTGGTTGAGGCAGTACAGCTTCTGGTCCTGCGAGCCAAAATAAACCTTGCCATCCAGCAGGGCCGGTGCAGAGGCAATTCCCCTCCCGGCCTTGAAGCTCCAGTATTCGTAGCCGCTGTCGGCATTCAGGCAGTGGAAGTTTCCGTCCATATCACCAAAAAACATTACCTGGCCATTGATTGCAGGCGAAGACTCGATCTTTGAGGAGAACTTTGATTTCCAGACCGGGTTTTTTGATCTGATGTTCACGCAGTAGAATTTTCCGTTTTCATCGGCAAAGTAAATCTTCTCGCCAGAAATACACGGCGTGTTCCAGATTTTTGCGTCTGCCTGGAAGCTCCATTCTTCCTTGCCTGTTGGGATGTCCAGGCAATAAAGCTTGTCACTGCCAAAGTACACTTTTCCGTTTGATGCAACCGGTTGTCCCCTGAGAGGTTCCTTTGATTCAAACTCCCACGCCTTGCCGATTGCCGGCTGGGCCGAGATTCCACCCGTTGCGATGCCGGTCCTTGACATGTTCCCCATCATCATTGGCCAGTCCTGGTGTGTTGCCATCTGCTTGCCAGCGTCTGTGCCGCCACTATTTGCCCCATCGCCGCTTCCACAGCCTGTGAGCGGGAGGGCGAGAACCATCAATAATACTGTCAAAACAGCGAATTTCTTCATAGTACTCCTTTCCATGGCATTTTGACACGAAAAAACGGGATAAGTTTTTAGCTATCTTGAGACTGTCTTCAGAACAGGACTTGTCCCTTTCAGGGTGTTTTTTGCCAGCAATATGATTCTTGGGTAACCTGGGCCTGTTTTTCATGTCCACTTGAACTTATCCGGTTTGGGGATAAATTAGGGGGGATGAAGACGCTTGATTTGTTGAGTTTGCCACACAGAGCTTCATCAAGTTCAATGGCATCGCAAAGCAAGCATACTATCTACATCTGAAGGAATGTGAATGGGGATTTTCAATTTGAGGAATTGAAGGAGCTGAGAGCAAGACCATTAAACTAGTTGCCCCCTTTTTTCTATATATTATTTAAGTAATTTGTTTGTTTTAGTATAAAACATAGAATATCAGAAAACTCGTCTATTTGTGAGGTTAGGGGTCTTAGTTGATGACCGGCATTTTTTTGTAGCCTTAAAATAAAAGGGCCACCCTGAGCCTTGTCATTTAAAGCTTCTATTAATTTATATGAATGAGTTGGTGAGACTCTGTCGTCATTCTCACAAACTGGCACCATAACAGCAGGATATTTAATATTGGATCTGATATTTAGTATTGGAGAATATTGTTTAAGGTATTGTTCGTCTAATTTATTGTCGGGATTGCCATATTCACTAACCCATGAGGATCCAAAACCAATTTTATGAAACCTTAGCATGTCGTGTAAACCTGAATTAGATATCACAACCCTGAACAAATCTGGTCTCATATTCATACACGCAGCAACCATAGTCCCACCGTTAGATCCACCATAAGCTGCTAATAGTTCTTTAGAAGTGTAACCTTCGGCAATAAGATACTCGGCACCGCAAATAAAATCCCTGAAACTGTTTATCCTATTATTTTTAATACCAGATAAATACCATTCTTGTCCATATTCGCCACCACCTCGTATGTTAGCAACTGCATAAACTCCACCACACTCTATTAATGATAACGCGAAATATGAATAATAAGGAGTATTTGACACTTTCGCTGCACCATAACCAGCTAGTACCAATAAACGCTGTTTGTCTTGAAGCCTACCCTTCTTACCAACTATAAACATAGGCACCTTTTTGTTGTCAAAACTTGTATAAAACACTTGTTTTATCTCATAATTATTTGGATCTATAGCATTTGTTCCGTTTGACAATGGTCTTATTTCACCTGTTGCTGCAGTGATTATGTAAATAATTTTGGGTGATATAAACGATTCTACTTCCATCGCAGCGAACTTATTTATCTTAGGGCCTGAAGATGTTCGTGCTGAACATATAA
Organism: Caldisericia bacterium; assembly: GCA_017992555.1. Classification (GTDB taxonomy): domain Bacteria; phylum Caldisericota; class Caldisericia; order JAAYUI01; family JAAYUI01; genus JAAYUI01. The sequence continues at coordinate 35,742 of JAGOOK010000009.1, forward strand.
ATGGCATTTTAATTTCGTATTCATACTTTCCATGCATATCATATACAATAATAGTTGTCTTAGCATCTTCCATATACGAGATAAATATTTTACCACAGTCTATAGTTGCCATTTTTATTATTTGTTCTCTTTCGGCGACAACTACTCGGAACTTAAATGGATTTTCTTTTAAGTCAACTGATATCAAATGGCCATTGTTTGCATCTTTAAATGAAAGATAGTATAACTGTCCGTCAATCGAACCTATGATTACAAATCCATCTTGTACCGAGGCATCCATTATCTTTGTAAACTTACTATCCCTTACTGATAAATCTTTGTATAACCAATAAACATGAGATGTGTTAACACATCTTACAATAAGATATCTATCTTCTAGCATTGTTGACCAAAAAACAGACATGTCGTTAAATAATTGCTCGCTTTGATCAATAAAATAATTCTTATCTATTATTAATTTATCTTCGTCTTGTTTATTACCAAACTGATGATAATAAAGTTTGTGATTTTTAGGTATATTATTTATTGATGATACACCGATATTACTTGGATTATCAAAATTTGAATAATAGAAGCCATCATTATAAAATTCTAAGGAGCTAATCTTTATACACTCAATTATATCGTTTAAAAGCCTCCCTTCGTGTAAATTGTATATCCTTAGCTCACATGCATCACTACCATTTTTGCATAAAATAAAACCAATATATTTGCAATCATGCGATATATTTGTAAGATAGATAAATCCACTTTTAGTATCACTGATTTTTAATGGATCAACTAACAATGTTTCAGTATCTGAGTCAATATCTCTCATATACAACCCACTATTAGCACTAAGACCTTTAGATTTTATATAAAATAATTTTTTTCCATGAACACATACATCTGAAATACCAATTTCATATTTTGCCTGATCACAAAATGATTCTACAATTTTTTTAATCCTGTCTTTGCAAGGTATTTTATTTATGTATTCATCAACCATTGCAGTTTTATTCTTAATCCAGTCCATAACATCTTTATTGTCTAAATCTTCTAACCATTGATAGTCATCACCATTGTTTATCATTATCTAACGCCTCTCGTTTCACCAGTAATCATGCATTATATGCTTAAAAATATTATTTGCATGCATTAATCTAAGACTTCCACATTGTATCCTTTATATCTTAATGATTTAAGTTGAATATTATTACGCCTTTTTTGCTATTATCTCTTCATTAGAATACATAAATAACCTTGACATGTTCCCCATCATCATTGGCCAGTCCTGGTGTGTTACCACTATTTGCCCATCGCTGCTTCCATGGCATTTTTGACACGAAAAAACGGGATAAGTTTTTAGCTATCTTGAGATTGTCTTCAAAACAGGATTTGTCCGTTTTTGGGTGCTTTTGCCAGAAATATGACTGTCGGGCAACCTGGGCTTGTTTTTCATGTCCACTTGAACTTATCCGGTTTGGGGATAAATTAGGGGGGATGAAGACGCTTGACTTGTTGAGTTTACCATGGGAGGGCCCTGTCGGTTTTGGGGAGTATCTGGAGGAGTCGGAGCTTTGTGATCTGTCTTCAAAGTCCGTCGTGCAGATGACCGAGTCGATACTGGGTGGTGTGACAAATCCCAATGATGCCGCACGGGTGATCTATCATTTTGTCAAAGACAACCTGGTTTTCATGTTGCCCCCGTCAATCTTTACCAAAGCGTCGCAGGTGCTTGCGACAGGTGGTGGGGACTCGGTTTCAAAATCCGTTTGCCTTGTCTCCATGATGAGGCTTGCCAGGATACCTGCCAGGTTCAAGGTTTCCATTGCTGACAGCTCATACCTGAAAGGGCTTTATGTGGGAATCATTGAGAGATTTGTCCCGAAAACCATGGTCCATCTAAGACCGGAAATCCACCTGAAGGGCAGGTGGATAACGCTTGAAGGGGTTGTCCTGGATAGGATGTATCTGGAAAAGCTTTCAATAATACTCAATGATGACGGGCCGTGCTTCAGTCTCGGCGTTGCAGACAAGAGGCCGCTCCTTGTCCTCTCAAAAGACATAGAGAACTGGGACGGCGAGAGCGACACTTTCTGCCAGTCCGCATGCATTCTGGAAAACCTTGGCGTGCACACCAATGTGGAAGAGATTTTTGCCGAACACACGCCAAAAAGGGTACAGTCCTTTATTTTTTCGACAGTTGTTTCACCCTCGATCACAAAGAGTATATCGAGACTGAGAATGATATGACAAAGGGCTTCTACAGGCCACAGGGCCAGCGTTCCATTGAAGTGGTCTCAAATCTTGGCATCCTCGTGCCGACAGTCTGGGAGTTATTTAATGACAAGGCAAAACTTGCCAGGGCCTGGGGCGAGGGCCTGGAAATTTCAACAATTGAAGGATGTGAAGGGCAAATATGGGGCCTTGAACCGAGTTTTTCGGCCTCGTGGCATATAGAGACCCAGGAATCCAGGCAGTATGAGAGCCTTAAGGCAATTTTTGAGGGCAATCCATGGCACCACAGGCCTGACCTCTTTGAGTTGGCCGTGCAGTTTGAATTTGGGGAAATATGCAAGCTCAAATTGTCAGGGTTTGACTTGACCCATACCGGGGACGCCCCCCTGATTTCCGCTTCATCATGGGCCTACACAAAGATGGCCATGCTAACGAAGTTCTTTGGGAAAGAACCTGAGAAGTGCGTATCTGGTACAAGATCTATTGAGGCATCAACAATTATAAAAGCAACACCAGATACTCTCAGGTCAATGCTTTTGCACGCCGATGAAGCCGTGAAATGGCTTGCCGACATGGTCCAGATTGAAGCCAGGGAGAGCGGCCAGTTCCAGATTGCATGGCAGAGGCCGTGGGGAAACATTCTCCTTCACGGGGTTGTTTCCGAATTCGAAAGCGACAGGATAACGCTTGTTGCAAAAGACAATCCTTTCTCACCAGCATCTCCGCTTTCCCTGAAGTTTTCTTTTTTGCAGGAGGGCGAGAACACAAAATTGTCAGTTGTTTTTGACGGTTTTGACGTTCAATCCTGGGCGTCATTTTCAGTACTTCTCTTTTCAGAGATTGCCCAGGTTTCACTTGCAGGGCTTGGTCTGATTGTTAATGAAAAATAAGAATTGATAGGATCAGAGCTTGCCTGCCCAAACAACTACGTATCTTTCCCCAAATTTTTTGATGAAGGCCGAAAGACCCTCGCAGAACCTGTGTTCGATGTATCCATTTCCGGCATCAAGCCAGGTGCCGTCTGAATCATAAAAGCTGGCATTTGCAATTTCTTTTGGTATCTCAAGTTTGCTTCCATCAGCAAGAACTGTGACTGTTTTTGATGGTCCATTTGCAAAAGTCATTTTCAGGGCCACCGAACCAGAGTATTTTATGGCAGTTATGTTTGTTGGGAAGCGTTTCAGGGGCTCAAAGAATTTTGCCTGTCCGGAGATTGTATCAAACACGGCAACAGAGTAACCCGTTTCTGTGGCAAGAGCTGCTGCAACAAGGCCATCTCCGATGAAACAGACCGGGGAGGCCTGGTTTTTTATGTAGTTGAAGACACCAAGCCCGTACTCGCCTTCCCAGAGGGTTTTTGTTTTGGCGCCATCATCAAGGAGCAGTTTTTGTCTTCCCTGTTCATCAACGTAGGTATAAATAGTGTTTCCACCCATTGATTTTCCGAGGAATTTGATTTTTCCAGTGTAGCTTACGATTTCCTTTGTTCCGGAGAAAAGGGTGAATTTCCCGCCCTCATCTTTTGGGGTGACGGTTTCCTGTCTGACCTCGCTCACTAATTGTTGTGGTTTTAGCGATGGTTTTTTCCAGCTGTCTTCAATGAGGGAAAGCGATATGGCTGGGTCAGCATTCAGCCTTAAATAGACAGCCCCGTATGCTTCGCCATTTTTCAGTACCACGAGACCTGAGAGATGGTTGTAGTCTCCCGGGACACCGGAAATCCTGCACATCTTTTCCCAGTCACCCTGTATTGGTGTTGTCTCCAGATCAAGCTCTTTGCCGATTTTGCCAGTTAATGGATCATAAACATAGAGAATGCTGTTTGTCGATTTTGGGGAAGTCCTTATCCTGACGGCCTTGTCAACCAGAACGGGTTTTATTGAGTCTGATTCAACAGGTTCTTTTGATAGGCTGATTACAAATCTGTCTCCCTGCCCTTTTTTGTACAGGATTTCTTCTTTGGCCGGCAGATAACCTGTTACCTTCGCTTCTATCTTGTGAATGCCCTCTTCAAGCGCAAGCTGTGCTGGAGAGGCATATTCTTTGCCCTCAAAGATGATTGTTCCGCCCTTTGGGTTTGTCTCCACCGTGACTGTCCCGCCACCGCAACCTGCAAGCAGCAGCGCGGTGAGGGCCATTGCAGGGAATTTATTTAGCAAAGAGCGATAGGAGAAGGCTGTCATAATCCTGCTTGAGATCAACACCCTGTTTGTTCTGGACATAGGTTATAGCATAGTATTTGTCGTCTTTTGTGTAAACCGTCTGGATCTGTTTTATTCCGCCATCAGCGTAGACAAACTGGTAACCAATGCCTGAGCCAAGCTGGACGGAGACAGGGACAGTGCTTCCCTCTATTGAGGAAGTCATTATTTTGGCGATATTCTCTGCTTTTTCTGTGTTGCCAGTCTGTGTTGCAATCATGATGCTTCCCTGCGCCTTGTCTGGCGGGAAAAGGGTAACGAGCATGTCCGTTGTTTTTTCTACTGTCCAGTTTTTTGGGAGGATTATCTTGAAGTAATCATTTTCGAAAGGTTCACCAGCTGGTAGCTTGTTTGGAACTTCGACATCTGGTTTGCCTACTGGCTCATTGCCGCCTGCCGGCTTTTTCCCCGGATCAGTGGGAGTTTGCTGGCCAGATGGATTTTGCGGGTCTGTTGTTTTGCCCCCGTTTCCAGTCGGTGTCTGCTTTTCTATTTTTGTTATTTTTGCAACAAAGCTTGCTGCCATGTTGCTGGCAGTTTCGATGACCTGGTCTTCGTGGTCACCCTGGGTGAGCTGGATGTTGTAGACAATGCCATCAAACGGGAACAAGGTTATGACTGATTCCGGATTTTGCGTTTCAATCCACCATGCTTTGTTTTTTCCAAGTTCCATGGGTTCATTTTTGATTATTTTGCCTGTCAGTGTCTGGGTGAGTGAGGAAACGAGCTGGTTTATTGAGCTTGTGTCGCCAGTTTTTGACGAGGCATCGGGGGCGTAAGTTATAGAAAATTCGACATTTTCTGATTTTATAAGCACTACATTGTCTTTCTCTGCCACCTGGTATGAAGACGGATAGGCGATTGAAAGATGACTATTTTCAAAGGTTTTGTCCAGTACAGGTGCGGACTTGCCGCATGAGGAAAGCATGACACAGATTGATACAAGGGCCAAAGTGAGTGTTTTATGTAATCTTTTTGATGTGTTCATCATTGTTCTCCAAGAGACCTATTTTGCAACCATAGCGATATATGTCAACATCGTATTTTATCCAAACAATTAAGTGATGGTTTAGTCGCATCAATACACCATACATCCCATATCGTGATTTTTATCCATAAAAAATGCCCCCTCTTTTGAGGGGGCATTTTGTTGCAGCAGAGCAATTGTGGCCTAGTTTGTTTTTATAGTTTCAAGCATCTTTTGTATGTCGCTTGAAAGACCATCCTGTATCATTACCACTATCATGATGTTGTTTTTTTCTCCAACGAGGTCGGTCATGGCGGTTCTGTCATCCATTGTCAAAAAATCAATCCTGTCGTATTCGATTTCACCAATTTTTTCGGCCAATTCCTTTACCTTCAAATCAGCATTTTGTTTGAGGCCTTCTCTCAGGCTTTTTGTATAATCGCTTTTTTTCATGCCTGGGCGATCAAGCACCATCATGGTGAACATCCTGTTGGATGGGTTTGTGAATGTTATTGTTCCTATCAACTCTTCGTATTTGGGAGTCCAGCTCTCAAGAGGGGTGATTGTAATTTTTCCTGCCACAAATGGTTGGCCAAATTTTGTCTCCTCAGTTTTTGGAGTGGTTTCGGTATCCTTCTTTTCAGGGTCTTTTTTTGTGAAGTAGTCTGGTTTTGTTATCTTGAAAGACTCAATGGCCATTTTTGCAAGGTCGAGCTTCTCCTGTCCTTCAACCTCGGCACCAACGCCAACCATGAGGACAGCCTTGTCGACGGCCGTAATGAACATGAATCCGCCCTTCTCCTCCTTCTTGCTCTTTGCCGAGAGCCAGACACCTTTTTGGCCATTTATTTCCTTCTCCTCGGTTGAGAGGTTGAAGTCCTCGTTTCCACCAAGCTCTTTAAGGAGCTGATCCGAATATGTCTTGATTTCAGCAACATCATTTGCTTTTATTTGCTCGTTTGGAACAGACTCGATCATTATCCCAACGCCATCTCCACTGATTGTTGTCAGAGACTGGTTTTCCTCGACCTTCCATGAACTTGGGTGGCTTATACTGAAATATGGCCCTTCATAAGTTTTGTCCAGTGTGGTCTTCCCGCATGAAATAAGGGCCAGTCCTATGATGACTGTTAGCAGAATGTTTTGGAGTTTTTTCATTTTTATCTCCTTATTTTTTTATCTTGATGCTTTCAAGCATCGTTTCGATGTCTCCGCTCAATTCCCCTGCAATCAGGGCTTTTATTATCTTGCCATCTTTTTCGCCAACAATATACATAAGTGGGGCACCGTCTTTTTTTGCTGGCAGATCATACCTGTAATACATCATTTTGGCAAACTTGAACGGTTTTGGGCCAGTGACCTTGTCCTTGTTGACCATTGCATTTTTGAATGATTCTAGGAACTCCTCCAGTGTCATTTGCCCTTTGTCCATGATCCCAACCTCTATATTTGGGGAATAGGCTGTCTGTTTTGCTTTTGTGCTGTCAGGAAGCAGGCGCAGTGTCACATTGCTATTTTTCAGATCTTTCTCTCCGGCCCATTCCTTTGCTGGTGTTATAGAGAATGTCTCAGTTTCGATTGTCTTTGATGATCCATTGACATTGTAATTCTTGGCGAAATCTTCCACCCTGTTTTTGAAATAACCCTCGTCCTTGATCCTGAAGCTTTCGGCAATCCTTCTGGCTTTGTCCATGCCGGTTTTAAGATTAACTGGTTGTGCCAGGCCCACCCACACAACGACATTTTGTATTGGTACATACATTATCAAGCCGCCTGTGCCCTGGTTTTTGTTTTCAACCTCAACCCAGACACATGGAATCGAGCCGCATTTGCTTTCCCTTTCGGTCACGGTGTTTGATGTATCTTTGCTCATACTCTCCACGAGTTGTTTTGCAGACTGCCTTGCAACTTCAATCTTCTCGGTGTTTGAATAGTCCATGTTTGGCTGGACTTTCATAAATATTTCATCATCAAAAACCATGAATGTGTCGCCTTCGGCAAGGGTTTTCATGCCCTTGTCGTATTCTATTTCAAACCATCCGCCGTCGTGTTTTGTGGGTGGTTGCCCGCCACAAGAGGCAACAAAAAGGGCCAGCAGCAAAAAAATAGCACATTTCTTCATTCACTTCCTCCGCATAAAAAGTAATCCCAAAAATTGGCTTGTCAAAGGTCATTAAAACAAAAAGCCGGCTCAATTGAGCCGGCTTTTTGTTTGGTTCTTTAAAGTAGTTCTTACTTTGTTTCGATTGAGTTGAGCATTCCTTCAATTTCAGCATCAATATCGGTGCCATTAAGGCTAATATTGATAACCTGGTTACCCTTAATTCCGAAAAGACTTATTGCTTTGTTGTTTTCTACGCTGAAAGTAAGTGTAGTGTAGTCAATGCCTGCGTAGGAAGCTTTACCTTCTTCAATTGAAGTTGCCTTGCTTTCGACCAGGTTTTTTTTCATTTGTTCAACAAAATCTTCTATCTTGACAGGGATTTCTCCGGTTTTAACACTTGTTACAGCAATTGCCTTTCCATCATCGCTCATAAGCGATATTATGTCTATATCACTATTCTGCTGATCCTTTGGTGTTTCTGGAGTATTGTTTTTCCAACCCTCAGCAATGCCGATCTTGAGTAGATCAGTTTCGGCATAGTTGGCAAACGTTGCGGCTGGGGTCTGCTCGGTGTTCTGGTTCTCCGTCTGTTCTATGTTCTGGCCTTCGTCGGCTGGTTTTGTGCCTTCGTCATTTGATCCGCCACCGCAAGATGCGAAAACGGCAACGCCAAGCACCAGTATGATAAAAGTTGCGAAAAATTTCTTCAATTTGAAACTCCTCTCTGTCCTTTTGAGATTTTCAAAAGCACATACATCATATAAAGCGAGCTTGTTCTTTCAAGACGTTAAAAGTTTAACAAAATCTCAATAAAATGATTATCTCATGAATGCTTGAAAAGCATACTCTCGATTATTTTTTGGGCAATTTTGGAGGGTTTTCCGTTAAAAGATGCCGTGGAAACCAGAAAAACTTTTCCGCTTTGCCCCGAGAACATCGAAACCATTTTTGTCTGTCCGACTGAGTATTCGAACATCCAGTAATCGTTTCCTCCAATCCTGATTTTCTGGATATTTCCGCTTGAAAGCGAGGATGACATTGACTGGCATGCACTTTTTGGGTCCCTGTTTTCCCCAAAGGCCGTTACCGTGAAACCCTGGTCGAATTTTGCAATGTCTTTTGGACAAACCAGCACGACGCCGTCTCCACCAGCCTCCCAGCCTGACGGGAGCATCATGGAGAGGTTTTCATTTTCAAAGCGTGTTTCAAGTTTTATTTCTCCACTATTGCCATTTTGGGATGGTGCTTCAGAGCCAAGATAGGAGCTGTCTGTTATTCTGAAAGAAAGGATCATGTCCGAGGCCGATTTGAAAAATGGCGACTCAGCAGCTTTTTCACCATTGAAAGGCTCTTTGAGTGATACCATGGCTATGTTGTTTTTTAGTGGAACGCAAATCTTTTTCCATGCGATATTCTCGCCTGCCATATCAATTACGAGGCAGGGTGCGTCGCCAAGCTTTGTCTCTCTAAAGCTGATTTTTGCCCCGAGCTCGTCTGCCATTTTTTGGGACTGTTCTTTCAAAAAAGTCACTCCCCCAAAATCCCCCGGCTTGAGACCTTCTGAAGGCTCTAATTTTACCTCAACAACAAACTTGTCGGTGACGATGCTTGTGAGGTTTCCAACAGGCTCAATTTTTGCGTTTTTTGGGTAGTCGATCCTGTAGAATTGGTCAAAGTATGTTTCAGTGAGAGGTAATGGCTTTTCTTCAGTTCCACAGGAGAGAAGCGTGAATATTGCACAAAGTGCCACAAAAATTCTGGTTGCTTTCATCCCTGCCTCACTTGAAACGGAAGCTCTTTACTATGAGCCCTGCAAGTCTGGCGTCCTCGGCGCTGGCCCCTTTTCCTGGAAACATCATGCAGCTTACCACGGCATTGTCGAGTGGCACCATAAAGGCCTGCATTTTGCCCATGCCAACTTCACCCTCCATCCAGAGCGCTTTTTTCCCGGATATCTCACGGGTCTCCATTGTTCCCTGGCCTGTTTTTCCTATTGTTTTTTCAAAGGCCTGCGACAGCTCGCTTATACTTGATATGTCGTTTTCTCTGGAACCTTCATAGGGGAAGACGGAGAATGGAATCGTAATGGATTTGTCCTTTTTGAAGATGTTGACCCCGCCGCCGACCGAGGAGAGCGTTTCCCACCCGTCCGGGTAGTAGACCTCGAAAAGATCGCCATCAAACTTGAATTTCAGTTCCTCGGGTACGTTGTCTACTTTTGGGGCACCACAGGAGGCCAGAACAAAAAGGCACAGGCAGGCCAAAAACATTTTTTTCATATCACGCATTATACACAAAAATGGTGCTGTTTGTTTCAAAAAGTTGTTGACCTTATCACCTGGATGGCCATGTCTGCCGTTTTCTTTAGTGGCATCTTGTTTGTATAGATTGCTGCCACTTGCGATTCGAGAGGGAAAATTGCCGCATAAAAGACATTTTTTGGCCCATCTGAATTGAGCGTGATGCATTGTTTGCCACCAATATATTCTATCTGGGCCTCTTTTTCCTGTTCAAGTTCCTGTGTGATTTTTTGTATTATCGGGGAGAGCGAGTCAAGATCGCCTTCTTTTAGTCCCTGGCAGTCAAAGAGCTCAATCCTGATTTCAAAGCCTCCCTTGATGGTGGCGCTTTTGTTACCAACAGTTTGCCAGATAAACCCTTTTGGGACGGCAATCGAAAGAGGGCCAATCTGTTCCCTTCGCCCTTCTACCCGGGGAGTGTCTGGTGCAACAGCTTTTGAGCATGAAGAGAGGAAAAGAAATGCCAGCAAAAGCGCAGTGATTGCTTGATGAATGGCTGATTTGTTGCTTCGCATTGTGGACCTGTTTTTACACCCGTACCGGGAAACAAACCAGAAAATTGGGCTATGCCTTGCCCCTCTCCCTGAGCCTTGCAAGCACCCTCTGTGTGCCGCCAAACATGTCGTGGAGAGTCAGATAATCGTTGTAGATGTCGTTGTAAAGCTGTTTGTTTGCCTCGAGTGGTTTGCACCAGTCCAGGGTTTGTGGAAGCAGGGCCTTGAAGTAGCTTTCCCGCGACTTGTGGCCAAGTTTTTCCATTCCTACCGACAGGCCACCGATGATTGCGGCGCCCCTTCCGGTTGCGTTGTTTGTGTCTGGAACAGAGATCGGCATTCCCAACACATCAGCATATATCTGGATGAGGCTGGGCGAGGTGATTGGCAGCGCGCCTGTTGCAACAATCTGCTTGATTTCCACGCCACCAGCCCTGAATGTTTCAATTATCTTTCTTGTCCCAAAGGCAGATGCTTCTGCAAGCGCCTTGTACATGTCCTCGGCCCTTGTTTGCAACGTCAGGCCGGCGAAGACACCGCTCAGCGACGAGTCGAGAAGGACGCTCCTGTTGCCGCCCATCCAGTCGAGCGCCAGGACACCATTTGAGCCGGCCGGCACCTCGGAAAGGTATCTGTCCAGGATGGTTGCAAACTCGGTCTCGTCCTCGTTTGCCCTCTCGTAGAACGATATTGGGGCAATGGTGTTCACAAACCATTCCAGCATGTCACTCATGGCCGGCTGGCCTGCCTCGTAGCCCCAGTACCCGTCGAGGATGCCGTCTTTTACGACACCTGCATATCCAACAAAGAGCTTCTCCTGTTTTGACATGACAAGGTGGCAGTTTGAACTGCCCATTACGATTGTCATTATGTTGGGTTCGAAAACACCGGCACCGGCAACAGCAGATTGGGCATCAATGACTGCGGATGCGACAGGTATTCCGGTCCTCAGGCCCATCTTCCCGGCCATGTCCTTGATCAGTTTCCCGGCCGGCCTTCCTGGTGGCAGTACTTCTATGCCCCTCGCCTTGTCGGAGAGGTCGGCAAGTTCCTGCGAGATCGAGGCAAAATAGTCATGGCCCGGATATCCGGCACCCTCGACCCAGCAAGCTTTGTATCCGGCCGCGCACTGGTTTCTGACCTGGTGGCCTGTCAGCTGCCAGACAATCCAGTCCCCTGCCTCGATGAAGTATTCAATTGACGGAACAAGCTCCGGCGCCTCCTGGACAAGCTCCAGCAGTTTTGGCCAGAGCCACTCTGCGCCCATCTTGCCGCCATAGAAATCCAGGAAGGGTTCGCCCCTCTCCTGTGCGATTGAAGTCAAAAGATTGGCCTGTGGCTGTGCCGTTGTGTGCCGCCAGAGTTTTGGCCAGGCGTGGGGGTTTTTTGAGAGGTCGCCAATCATGCAAAGCGGGGTCCCGAAGACGTCAACAGGAAGCACAGTGCAACTTGTGAAGGAAACACCGATGGAGATTATCTCTTTCTCGGGTATCCTGGTTTCCTCGATCAGTTTTTTTGTGGCCTCAAAGAGCCCTTCCAGCCAGTCGGAGGGGTCCTGGAGGGCAAAGCCCCTGGGCAGTTTTGTGCCATCGGGAAGCGCTTTTTCAATAACGCCAGATTTGTATGGTGATGAGGAAAAGCCTATTGTCTGGCCAGTTTTAACATCCAGCGCCACGACATTTACCTGGGAAGTTCCGAAGTCAGCTCCTAGAAGAATTCTACCCATGCCCAGATTTTAGACCATTTAACCTGCCAAGGCAAACAGCCTTGGCAAGATCGCGAGTTTAATCACAAATAATCAATGGAGGCTATTTTTGAATGTGACAATGGTAACAAAAAATGGCGGATAAAAAGAGACCTTCTGGCCAAAAATCCGAGGGTGATTCTTTCAGCTTATTCCCGTATTGTTGTGGTTGATAGCGAAGGACTGGCTTTTTGCGGGTATTGATCCCTGCTTATAAGAGCACTTGTTTGCACATCAAAAAATGTAACTTTATTTGGGGTGGTTATTTGTCTAAAGCATTTTCATTTAGAGGCATAGCTTCAAGATCGTCTTCCCAGTCAGGGCCTTTATTATAAAAGTAAATTAATGTTTCCCCATAGAGCACCAAAGTTCTCTTGTCCTCAGAAAAAGAAGTTATTTTTTCTTCAAAAGGCCCAAAGTTATGCTTAAAAATCTCTCTTTTGGGTGAAGTGGTTTTATAATAATACATTGAGAATATGTAACCATCCTCGGACCAGTAACCTGTGCAGTAATGAATAAGATCGTAACCAGAAGAAAATATTTGATCAAATTTTTTATTGGAATCTAAAATACCATCTTTAACATAGTAATGACGAGTTTTATTTATTGGGTCATCATTTTTGCTTGCTATTTCCGAGAATAGCAATTTGTCGTCGATATAGAAAAAACGCCTATCAAGTGAACAGCCCTTGAAGTCAGATATCTTGTAAGATTTTTTTAAACCACAAGAGTCTAGGAGATATAGATTTTCGCCATCATATACAGATATCTGTGAGCCAAATGGAATATCGCATGATTTATCATTGGATGAAACTTTAAGTATTTTAGAAAAATTATCTCTAAGGGTAATTTTGTTTTTTAACACCAAAGTGTATCTATCGATAAAATAGAAAAATACATCTTTGCCATCAAAGCCATAGATGTCTGGTGTACTGTAAGCAGAAAAAGATGTTGATAAAGCGATCGGCTTTAAGAAATCTGTACTATTTCTCAAAACGCCATCTTTGTCAAAGAATGACACACTGGTCTGGTTTTTGTTCTGGCAAATATATGTGAAATTTTCTATTCCATCATTTTTTGCAACAGCTATTAGATCCAGATCCCCTATCAGGATGTCCTTAATTTTCTCAATCTTAAAGTAATTCCCAATAGTCATTTCATCAGCTGGACGCTTTAAAATAGTTATATAATTACTGTTTTCAGGAGTTTTGCTAAAAACGAAATAGTACATTGTAGAGGAGCTGTCAGTATGATCCATGCCAGAAACATATACTCGATTATATCCAAAATATTCTCCTGGAAGATTTATTCGTTTGGCAACTGATCTTAAATACCAGTCATAATATATAATTAACGTATTCTTGTAACTTACAAATGGTAGAGCATTCAAATAAGGCTCATTTGCTGATAGATCAAATGGTATGACTTCCCCAGGAACGATTTTTGCTTCAAAAGAATCACACGTCTTATTGGAACCTATTTTATTACAGCAGGTGGTATTTACGACCAACGCTGCAATAATTATTAAATATAGAAATTTGCTATACGTTCTCATGATCAGGCACCCCACATTAACCTTGTAGTTAGAATATGTTTACCATTTTTATCGAAACAATTATACTTTCTTATCTATATATAACTATCATCTAGTAGAACCGAAGTTATTAAATACTACTTATTTTTGTTCCAGTAGTTTTACATCCAATACTCTATATGGAGGCACCTTGACCTGGTCTATTTTAAACTCGTAAATGTTTTTGTTTGAGTAGAGCCGGATTGAGTAATCATCAATAAAAAAAGTGGTTATGACATCTTTAAAAGGGCCATACTCTTTTTTGTACACCTCAAAACCTGAATAACCATACACGATGTTGTAGTTTATAAACATGTAGCCTTTTTCTGACCAATAACCAACACAATATGTGCTTATGGTGGTGCCTCCTATGTAGCATATCAGGTTTGCATTCTCGATCTGGTCAATGATGCCATCAATTATATAGGTATCATATTTCTCTGGATTTGTCTTATTTTTCTCATGAATAAATCTAGAAAAAGAAAGTTTGTTATCAAAATAGA
>JAGOOK010000039.1 GCA_017992555.1 Caldisericia bacterium
GGAAATCTGCAGCTAGGATTTAGGCGATGAAAAGGACTATATCACTTTTACTCTTGTCCATCGTTTTTGTGGCCGGGTGCACAGGCATCGGTTCTTACAAGAAAATGCCCATCTGGGACATTTATTCGGACTTTTCTTTTGTGGAGGAACAGCAGTTCTTTTCTGATGTTGAGAAAAATCGCCCTGCTGAATTTAGGCTTCTTGAGCTGGTTAAGCATGAAAGATTTGTTGCCTATGATAATTATATTATGGCCATGCAATCGGCATTGCCGGATGATGAGGGGAAACCTGTAATTTATCAGCCAACCTGCTACTTGTTGCCTGGTATTGATGGATTGGTGGATATTAAACCACTTGAAGAATGGTACAAAAAGGAAACAAGCGTTCCGATGCCAAAAGAACCTCCACACACAGTCGTGGCATCTTTTATTGACCAGCTTTCAAATGGGTTGGTGGCGCAGGCTTATCAAGATGTTGACAAGGGAACACCTTTTTACAATGAGATAGGCGGATACAAAGATTTGGGCGGGTATCTAAAGAAAATCCTTGATGGAAAGCGTTACGCAAGGGTCGCAGTAAAAGAAGTTGTAATAGAAAATGGTGCCAGGTTTGCAGTTGTTGACCTGGATGTGCTGTCATTCCAGGAACCCAGGGGCCAGAACCTTGGGTGGGAATTCAGAAGAACGGCATTGAAGTATAAAATGTACCTCAGAGAGGATGGAATATGGATTATAAGAGAATCAGTGCATTAATTTTAGCGGCAGTGTTGCTCGCTTCATGCGGGCAGGCAAAACCAGTCGATAGATATAAAGACCCGCAGACCGGGAAGTCTTATCCGGACACTGTGTCGCTCCTGGAAGACAAGAAAAAGGACAACCCCCACGAGTATGATATTGTTTATGAGCTTTCCAAAGAGGAACCAAAGGCCTTTGAGATATATGCCAGTGCAATAGATGCCGGTGTTGTGCAAACCCCAAAAGAGACCCTTTATTTTGATGACAAGGGGAATGAAATCGCAAAGGATGTTTTTATAAAAACTTTGGGGTTTCCAGATGGTTTTGAAAATGTTGTCCAGAACTATTATGATTTCCTCTCCAGACAAGAATTCGCCAAATGTTTTGAAATGATTGACCCCAAAGGCCCATTGATGGGGAGATTTGATAATAAATTTGATATCTATAATGCGCAGCAATTGTCATCAAGGCTTGATCTAAGGGTTGTTTCTTCTGATATTACCGATTATCGCATGCAGTCCTTGGGTGATGGGAACAAAATGGTTGAAGTGTATTTTAGGGTGCTTGGTTTTTTCAAGCCTGTCATACCATACGATCCAAATCCACCGAGGAATGGTCAGGAAACCATGTCAGATCCTAACAGCGGGAAACCGGTCCCGCCGCCGCAACCAACCGGTGACTCTGGCGCCATGGATTTGAATTGGGAATACAGGTATTCCGGAGTTTCGAGAATGACCCTGTCTTATTCATCCGGAAAATGGATGATATATGACCAGCAATAGTCTTGATGTTGCTTACAAACCAAGCTGGCTTTCCATGGTTGCTGCCATGGAAAGCCAGCTTTCATTTATGGGCAAGGAAGCCGATTATGACTGGATTTCCGGTATGACGGGCTTTGCCTTCAGGAATGCTGTTGAAGACCAGCTCCTGCCAGGAGCCTTCAACTTTAATTTTATATGGTTTGATACATTTCTCTCAGCTTATGATAGATTGGGTGTGTGTGTGGAAATAATATCCTGCCACGAACACCAGCTGACTTTTGATGCCCATCAGGATTTATTGTGGGAGAGAATATGCCAGTCGGTTGAAGACAATCTCCCGCCGATGGTTTGGGAGAACTTTGAGTTTGGAGTCGTGACTGGTTTTGACAGGGAACTTGCAAACTGGGAATGTGCCGGTGTTCAGGGGAAACTTATCCATCCAAAGGCAAAGCTTGGGCTGGGCGATGTCCCATTCCTTTTCGGGGCAATACCTGTAAAAAATGTCCAGTTTGATAAGACCAAGGCCACAACAATGGCATTGAGGGTAGCTGTTTCCGTCGGCTTCCTGTCCAAACCGCCGTATCCGACCGGATACAATGCGGTTATTGGCGTGGAGGCATACAGAAAATGGCAGCAGGAACTGGAGAAAGACTTCAATCTTTATGGTTGCTCCCACCTCATACAGACCCTGAAAGATGCCAGGGGATCAGCCTCATTATTTCTTGCCAAAGTATCAGAGCTCTATGACGGTGTCACATCAACACTGCTCATGAGAGCTTCCGAAAGATTTGCCCAGGTCCAGCACAAGCTAGGCGAGATGTCACTGTTGTTTCCTTATCCTGGTGAATTCAGAGCTGGAGAGATTGAGAGATCAAAAGGGAAAGAGATGCTTGAGGATTGTTATATAATGGAGACAGAAGGTTTAAAACTGATAGCTACGGCTATTGAGAGGCTAGACGCAAAGTGATTGATCTGCACATTCATACAGAACTTTCACCAGATGCAAAGGGGACATTTGACCAATATATCAGTTCTGCCATTGAACATGGCCTCAAGATTGTGGGGTTTACAGAGCACTGGGACTTTGATCGATTTGATCCGGCATGTAATTTTGATGTTCACAAAAAGAGCCAGGAAACCTGCATGGGGTATTGCGGGCCAATTGAAGTACTCTATGGGGCAGAAATTGGCTACCACAGGATATATGAGGACTATGTCACAAAATGCCTTGATGAAGTAAAGCTCGATTTTATCCTGGGTTCCGTCCACGAGGTCGAAGGCTTGATGATATCTGAAGTTGCAGAAACTGGGGAATTTTTTAGCAAATTTGGCAAAAAAGGTTTTCAGGTCTATTTTGAGGCCGTAGCAAATTTTGCCCAGGACGGGATTTTCGATGTCCTTGGCCATCTGGATGTTATAAAACGTTTTAGTGTCCTCTATGATTTTCCATTCAAAGAAGAACAGCACAAGGCGCAGATAATTGAAATACTGGACATTCTTGTCGCAAGAAACAAAGCCCTTGAAATAAATACATCTGGATTGAGGCAGCCACCCGGTACCTCGTACCCCAGCCTCAAAGTTGCAAGGTGGTTCTTCGAAAGGGGCGGGAAATATATAACTGTAGGTTCGGATTCCCATGAACCGGCAATGACCGGCAGGGGTTGCGATGAAACCATACAAAACCTTATCAACATGGGGATAATTGACATAACGATCTTCAAAGAGCGCTACCCCATTGTTCTTAATGTCATTGGTGAACCAAGCCAGGGGTTTGTCCGTAAATTGAGGTGAAGGAGGCAAGATGAAGAAAATCTTAACGAGCTTGATAGTGATAGCCACAATCGTTAGTGTCGCGCCGTTTATGGCTTTTGCCAGAACTGACGAGATACACATTTCAACCGGCCAGCTTGTTGTCGGAATGTCATCTGAAATTACAATTGTTATCAGGGAAACCGGAACCAGGGCGCTTGTACAGGGTGCTGAAGTCGTCATGGATGGTTGCGGTATAAACACCAGAAGGACCACAAACGCCAAGGGAGAGGCCGTTTTCAATGTCGTGCCCACCGAAACCGGAAAGGTCAAAATAACTGCAACGATACAGGGCATGAGGCCGACTGGCACTGAAATACCCGTCGTTCCGGACAAGAGTCCGCCACCACTTGATCTTGACCCGCTGGTCCCCATAACAAACCAGCCTTCACTGACCGTTGTTGGAAGAACAAGGCCGGGCACC
This sequence comes from Caldisericia bacterium, assembly GCA_017992555.1. Lineage (GTDB taxonomy): Bacteria > Caldisericota > Caldisericia > JAAYUI01 > JAAYUI01 > JAAYUI01. The sequence goes on from JAGOOK010000039.1 coordinate 3,729, forward strand.
GAGGTCTATGTTGGCAGGGTCAAGGCCATTGTTGATGAAAAGGGCAGCTTCAAGGCAACAATCCAGCTTTCTGAAGGAGACAATCATATTGTTGTGAAGTCTTCAACCCAGTATGCCTCAACAACAAAGGAATTTCTCGTAGCACTCGACACGAAGGCACCAGCAGTAATCATCGAGAACGATTTTGGGAAAGAGGACTATGTTGATGTAAAAACAATCACTGTAAAAGGCAGGGTCGATCCCGGCTCAAAGGTCATCATCAACGGTGTTGAAGCAACGGTGGTAAATGATTTTTTCATCTGCCAGATACCGGTGAATCCTGGAAAGAACACTCTCACAATCGTTGCTACAGACCAGGTTGGCAACAAGACGACAATTGAAAAAGAAGTCCTCGTCTACACCATGAAGAACATCAAGATAACAATAGGCAGCACCACAGGTTATGTTGATGGCAAGGAAACCACCCTTGATGCCCCACCCACAATTGTTGGAGGCAGGACAATGGTCCCCCTTCGTTTCATCGGTGAGGCTTTTGGGGCAACATTCAGCTTTGACCAGGCTACAAAACAGATATCCATCCAGTACAGACAGAAGAGCATTGTGCTGACAATTGGATCAAACCAGGCCACAATTGACGGAAAAGTCGTTACTCTTGATGTGCCGGCCCAGATTGTGGGTGGCAGGACAATGGTCCCGGTGAGATTTATTGCCGATGCTTTTGAAGCAAACACCAGCTATGACTCGGCAACAAAAACTGTTACAATCACCAAAAAGATACTGCCTAAAGACTTCTGATCAGCTATTTCTAAAAAAGCCCCCAGCGTAAAGCTGGGGGCTTTTTTGTTTGGTGGTTGCAGAACTGACTGACGCCTGTATTTCAATGGAACAGGAAAGGTTTGAGAGTATATACCCATTTGGTTTAGTCTATAGGTTCCCATGGAACCATAAACATTTTTAGAAGTTATTAATCCTCTTCCATGACCAAGATGCAGTTTTATATTAAAAATCCAAATACGCATACTCGCACCATAATAAAAAAGCGCCCCTTTTGAGGGCGCTTTTTTGGATTTTATTTATTGCAGTGTATTACTTGACCACCACTTTGATGTGTTTTGTTGCCTGTTTGTTGTATCTGTCGGTTATGGTGCAGGTCACTTCGTACTCTCCAGCCTGCTGGAATGAATGCGAAATCTGGAGCGGTTTGGTTTCTTCTATATTTCCAATGGATGCCCCTGATTTGTCACCCCAGTCAATGTTGTAGGAGAACGGGCCATTGCCATTCCAGATAGTGAGATCGAAGATAGTTTCGGCGCCAGCTTTTACTTCCCTGTCCTTAAGGAGGAAGTCAAAGTCTGCTTCCGGGAACCCGGTTGAATCCTGAAGGACTAGAACTGAGGCGTAATCTTCAACCGACAACACTCCGCTTGTTCCGGCAGTTGCCTTGTTGATGACCTGCTTGCCAACATAGGTTGCATCGACAACTTTGGCCCAGAGCCTGACTGTGTAGCTTTGCCCTGCACCAAGCTTGCTTATTTGCCATTTTGCGCCAGTTGGTGTTGTGATCGCCGATGGCTGTGCCTTCACTATGACCATGCCTTTTGGCATAACATCCTGGATCAGGATGTTGTTGAGGGCCACTGTGCCGGTGTTTGAAACCTTCATGGTGTAGAGGATTGTCTGGTTCAGGGCAACTGTTGATGGGCTGGCTTTCTTTGTGAATTCCAGGCCAATGGAGAGCGGGTTGACTGTCACGCTCTCGGTGGCATCTGTTTCGACCGTGTGCTCCAGGGTATCAAGAATGCCTCGCATTGTGGCCTTGTTTGTTATTGAATTCTGCCCTGCATCGACCTGTTCGGCTATTTTTGCGCCCCAGACGATCTGGCCCGGGAACGTGGATGTCGTGAAATCCATTATTGGATAGGTCACGTAGACATCATAGTCGTTGTCCTTGTTGTCCGACATTGCAAAGTATGGCGTGCCATTGCTGGCTATTGCAACCTGCGGATATGTGCTGTCAGAATCGCTCTCTGTTATTTTTTCTACCGGGCCGTTTGAGAGGAGGTTTGACCAGCCATTTTTGAACCACCTAAAATAGATGTCGCCAATCCCGTCCTTCTGGCTGTTCCAGATGACTGCGGGAAGCCCTCCTGGAAGGAGCGCTATATGTGGTGTGATGTCGCTGTCTGTTGACAATGTGAGTATGTCGTAGCCAGTAGAATCATTAGCGGCGCGCCAAGCACCATTCGCATATTTTGAATAAACAATTTCCTGACCAAGTCCCACACCATCATCACTCCAGACAACATGTGGTATGTCGCCCTGCATTGCGATGTTTGGATAGCTGTGTGAAAGGCGATTGTTTGGCATGAGATATTCAAAGACTGGCGTGATGCCATCAAAACCTGTCCAGGTGCTTCCGTTCCACTTTGTTGCTCTTAGATCGTCCTGAATGATGAACCACCACATGTATCTTATTGTTTCGTATACGAAGTGTGGTTGCCCCTGCGTATTAATGCCAATGCTTATTCCGTATGGATAAGCAGATCCAGTGTTGCTTACAAGCTCAATACCAGGTGCTCCTGTAACTGTAGTCCACTGTGTGCCACTCCATTTTGTGAAGTAAAGGCCTCTTGGTGTTGTATAGCTGTAGCTGTTTCCAAAGACGATGTTTGGCATGTCGTTGGACAGGGCAATTCTTGGGAGAAGATAGTTGTTCAAATCACCTATTGAGGTGGTAATGTTTTCATATCCTGGCGCTCCGTTGGCCGTTACAAGCTGGGTTCCGTTCCATCTTGTGTAAAGGACCTGATAGTGGTTTTGCCAGCCAGCTGTCCAGTTTTCAACCCATACAAAGTGCGGATTGTTGTTTGAGTCGAGGACCATATCGACGTAGCTGCTGAAATTTCCTGTGTTGGAGATATTGGACACACCTGGTGTTCCGTCGATTCCAACCCACTGTGTTCCGTTCCATTTCCTGAAGAAAATCTCTGTGTTGTCAGGGTTGCCGGTTGTCGAGTCCTGCCAGCAAACATAAATGTTGCCATCAGAACCGATCTTCATTACCGACCTACTTGAAGAACCGGTGTTTTCGCTAATATTGTCCATCCCTGGAACGCCATTTGAAAGCTTCATGAGGCGACCGGAGCCTTCTATTTCATGCAGTGCCCAGCGCAGTCTATAGCCACTTCCTGCGTTTGCTGGTGGGCTGGAATTTATCCAGGTTCCACCATTGTCGGGAGAGTAGTGAGTTGGTTTTGGGAATGCTGTTCCGGTGTAATTTGTTCCAGTTGGAATTATGTCATCGACATAGAGTTTTGTGAAATGATCTTTCTCGGTTGGGTCATAGTTGAGGGCGTAGTAGAGATTGGAGCCAAGAGTCACAGGCTTGCCATCGTCTGTGTATGAGCCAAAACCATACTTACTAACGCCTTTTCTGAAATCAAAGCGGTAATTCTTGGCCGGCCTAACAATGAGTTCGACGATGTCTTCGTGATATAGTTTGCCAGAGGTTGCCCTCACTATGACGTAGTACTTGCCTATCTTGAGTGGTAGTTTTCTAAAAACGTCCATGAAAGTTATTGTGGACGCGCCTGAGGTCAGATATGCTTTTGTAGACTGGATTTTTGCATTAAGTTCTGCATCGACAAAAGAAATGGACAGCTCAACGTTCCCACTGAAACCATTGAGTGATTTTGTTTCGAGCTTGAAGGTCTCCACGTCCATATTTGTTTGGACTATCCTGCTTTCCGGATATGCCCTGATGGTAAAATCAGGTCTTGTCGACTCGTATTGTACAACAAGGGCGAATGGCTGTGGGCCTTGAAGGATGTTTGATCCAACAACTGAAACAGTGTATTGACCAGAATAGGTGGAATTGTTGAGAGTCACTCCCTCAACATTGTTTAGCTCGTCGGTTGTGGTTGGGTTTGGAGTTGATTCGGAAGTTCCTGTATTAAACTGGTTTCCCCAATAGGTATTCGTGCCACCAGGCGAGGTTACAACAAGATCAAGGTTGTTTACCAGATGCGGGTTTGCTCCCGGCACAGAGTAGAAATCTGTCCAGACGAGGGTGACCTTGAATGTTCCAGGGCCAGCCATTATCGGAAAATCGATCTTTTGTCCTGTCCAGATGCCTTTTTTGTAATCATAGTATCTGCGAACTGTTGGACTGGCCGGATAGAGTGTCTTGTAGAGATCAACGTATCCCCAGCCACTGTTTGTGTTGGGGTAGTAAAGGGCAGTGCCGTTGTAATCTTCCCTGACGTTGCGGGCCCCATTGATGAGCATTGCTTTTACAACTGCTGCTGATGGAGTTAATCTTGTTTGTCTTTCCCTGAACCATTGCCTTGTGAGTGCGGCACACCCGGCAAGGTTCGGTGTGGCCATTGAAGTGCCATTCCAGTCGAAGGAGTAGTAGGGTGGAGAGCCCAGCCTGATTCCAGTAATATTCTGTCCTGGTGCCATTATATCTGGCTTGATTCTGCCATCTTCAGTTGGCCCTCTTGATGAAAATCTTGCTATTGCCTCAGCGTGGTTGCCGTGGACCCTAAGGCCCGAATTGTGTGTAAAGCTGAGTGCTGGTGTGATGAATATTCTTGGTGGTCCGCCAGCTGTTCCGGTGACCCTGCAGTATTCATCCTCGGCTGGACTGTTGTTGCCAACAACACACACACGCATTCCATTCGAGAAACCTGTTGTGCTTCCCACTTGAAGTGTTGTTGTGCCCGCATTGGCATTGGCTGCAAGAGTTGCGTTTGGTTTGTCATTCCCTGCTGCCCCAACGCAAATGGCGTTTTTGGACGTGCTTGGTATTCCAGTTGTACTTGTATACGGCCCGGAGTTGCCTGCGGCTATGGTTACCACCATATCAGGGTTTTCTCTTATGAACCAGTCTACATACTGGCATTCGCTATCATAAGTGTTCCAGGAAGAGCCCCACGAGTTTGTGTGCACCCTTGCACCAAGCTTGTACGAATCTGGCAGGCCAGGGTTCATGAAACCAAGGCCTCTTTGCACTATCAGGTTTGCCTCTGGTGCTACACCAGCATACTGGCCGTTTGAATGGCCACCGTTGCCCAGAACCTGGCCTGCAACAAAGGTGCCGTGGCTGTGCACATCGTTCCATGGTTTTGACTGGTCGGGATCAGGCCCGGAGTAAGTCATGTACGGGTAATCATTGTATCCAAAATGGCCAACGACCCTTGGCGGTGTTCCGTAATCAGTATTTAGTGTTGCGAGGTTTCCTGTATCGCAACCTGTGTCTTGCACGCATACTGTTTCACCCCTGCCCTTGAGGCCCATGTCCCAAATGCCTACGGAAGAGGCGGAAAGGGGTGGCGAAGAATTAGCCGTTCTTGCCTGGATGCCCATTATTTCCCTTGAGTAATCCATGAAAATTTCTCTTTGGGCATACTTGCCAATATTTGAAACAGCGACGTCCTTTGCTATGGTTTCAATATCATTGATTGTGCACTTTATAACGAGATTTCCATTTTGTGTGTTGCCACCGAAGGTAATTTCAAAAGGCAACCTCTTTGCAACAACTTCCGGGGATTCACCTTGATACAATGAAACATCGAGCTGAATAATGCCCTTCTCGTCAGGTGTGATGTTGTTTTCTATTTTGTAAAACGGGTGGATTGGGGTTCCACCGGTCACTTTTTCAAAGTCTTTTATTGAAGTGGCAACAGATGGAGTTGCCTTGACTATAAGCGCGTTCTGGTTGAGTGTACCTACGATTGTTCCGCCAGCTCCAGAAACAAACTTTTTCCATTCTTCCTTGATCGGGCCAATGAATTGGAAAATGAAATATGTATAATCACCGGGTGAAGGCATGCCAATCTGCAGGTTTTCCGAGATTGCGGCCTCCGGCATGAGGATTTTGTCCTGGTCGGGGTGCAGTCTGGTGCTGTTGATCTGGACGGTGTCGTAACCTATGCAGGGTTGTACATCAAATCCCTTGTTTCTGAGATGATCGACAGACGTTTGTGGAAGGTTTGCAAGAACAAAACACCCGTAATCTTCAACGATGCTTGCTCCGGAAAGGGTCAAAACCTCTCTTGTGGCGTTTTCTCTTGTGAAATAAATTTTAAAAAGAGGCCCGCTGGCTTTTATGGACAAGATGGTCAATGATGATAGGAGTAAAGTGAAAATAATAAGAATTGATACAGGTTTCAGCCTTTTCATGG
>JAGOOK010000010.1 GCA_017992555.1 Caldisericia bacterium
CGTCGACTTTGGCAAAGAAATCACCATCAAGGGTGACCTCTTCAAACCCGACACTAAATGAATCGGAAAAACCATTTAAAATGTTTTCTTTCAATTGCTCCAGACCAATCCTAAAACCCAGTTGCTCATTGACGCTTGTGATTTTTGCTTTTGCAGACTCAGCAAGCCTTGATGACTGGTTTTCATCTTTGCTTACAACATCAAACAACTTTTTTATGTCCACGTCAAGCAGTATCGAACCATGTTGAAGAAGGCCCTCTTTTGCCCTCATTTGTGCAGACCCGACAAGCTTTCTTCCGCCAGACTCGATGTCATTGAATGTTGGAGCGGCAAAACAAGACGGTGTAGAAAGCTCCCTGTCATCGCTCTTCTTAAGGGCAGCATTCACACCAAGGGAATTTAATCCGGAGACTATCCCTTCGCACAAGAGGTAATACGAATCAAGAACATTCATGTTCAAAATCTCATGGGGTGGCGTGATGACGATTGAATAGGTTAGTTCCTTATCATGAAGGACCGCTCTTCCACCAGTTGACCTTCTCACGACATCAAAACCATTCTCTTTTACTTTCCCGAGATTAACTTCGGAATATTTTTGGAAACACCCTAAAGAGAGACATGCCGGCTCCCAGGTATACGTCCTGAGCGTTACCGATGAAGGTGGTGCAGTTTTCAGCATCGCCTCATCATAGGCCATGTTCCTGGCACCCTTCATTGGGGCTGTATTATAGTATCTCCATGTCATTTTTTGGTATCTGAAAACAGTTTTTGAAGTTCTTCTGCCTCCAGAGTTTCCTTTTCAAGGAGAACTTCGACAAGTCTGTCCATGGTCTCTCTGTTGTTCTGAACGGTTTTTATGGCCCTTTCAAGACCATCGGATATGATTTTTCTTATCTCCTGGTCAATCATTCTGCCAGTCTCATCAGAGTAGTCCGGCGAAGCCGAGAAATCTCTGCCAAGGAAAACCATTTCGGCTGGATGTCCGAAGGCTATTGGCCCAAGAGAAGACATGCCATACTCGGTAACCATTTTTCTTGCTATGTCAGTTGCTTTCCTTATGTCATTGGAAGCACCTGTTGATATTTCGTTGAACACCACTCTCTCGGCAGCGGTTCCGCCAAGTATTCCGGCAACATTTTTCTCAAGTTCATCTTTGGAACTCAGGTATTTGTCTTCAACTGGCAAAGGAAGGGTGTATCCAAGGGCCATTCCCCTCGAAACGATGGATATCCTGTGGACAATCTCAGGGCCAAGAACATGGGTCACAAGGGCATGACCTGCTTCATGGTAGGCAACCTTTTTCTTTTCTTCAGTGCCAAGGACTCTGGTCCTTTTTTGCGGGCCGGCGATGACCCTGTCAATAGCCTCTTCCACATCTTTGTTTTCAACTTCTTTTTTTCTGCGGCGAGTGGCTATGATGGCTGATTCATTGAGCAAGTTTTCAAGGTCGGCGCCAGAAAAACCGGCTGTTCTTTTTGCAACAACAGCCAGGTCAACGTTCTGTGCCATTGGCTTGTTTTTGGCATGGTACTTGAGGATTGCTTCCCTCTCCATGAGGGTTGGCAAGTCGATCATGACACGCCTGTCAAACCTACCAGGTCTTAGAAGTGCTACATCGAGAATATCAGGTCTGTTGGTCGCGGCAATGATTATTATTCCAACGTGGGGGTCAAAACCATCCATCTCCACAAGGAGCTGGTTCAGGGTCTGTTCCCTCTCGTCATGGCCACCACCAAGGCCCGCGCCCCTCTGTCTTCCAACTGCATCGATCTCGTCAATGAAGATGAGCGCAGGTGCGTATTTTTTTGCCTGCTCGAACAGGTCTCTCACCCTTGATGCACCAACACCGACAAACATCTCCACAAACTCTGAGCCAGAAACCGAGAAGAAAGGCACTTTGGCTTCACCTGCAACCGCTCTGCTGATGTACGTTTTTCCGCATCCTGGAGGGCCAACAAGCAGAACGCCTCTCGGCACCTTGGCACCCATTACAGCAAAGCGTTTTGGGTCCTTAAGGAAATCAATTATCTCCTGGAGTTCTTCCTTGACCTCCGGTATGCCGGCCACATCTTTGAACGTGATCCGCGGCTTGTCGTCCATAAAAAGTTTGGCCTTTGATTTGCCAAAACTGAGCACCTGTGAGCCAGAACCTTGCATGGAACGGGACATCATGAACCAGAAGAATATGATTATCAGGAACGGCCCAAGGTAATTCAGGAGTTCGAGGATGAAGTTGCTTGAGGGTGGCTCAAACTCCAGCACTTTGATGCCCTTTTCCATGGCCAGATGGGTCACTTCCTCGGCAAACTGCGGTGGTATAGTGACCTCAAACTTGATGCTTGGCTTGCCAGGCTCCTTTGGGGAAAGCTCGCCTTCTGTGTAGAAGCTGTTTACATCAATGGCGAGCGAGCTTATTTCGCCAGCCTGAAGGCTCTTATAAAATTCACTGTAAGTCAGCGTTTGTTTTGGGGATGCATTAAAAGCTGAGAAAAAGAAATACAGCAAAACACCGACTGCAACAAGTATTATTATCGGTATATACGTCTTTACACTGTCTTGGTTCTTGTTCATTACTCCTCACTAATTGTGTATATGTCTTTTAGGCACCTAAAATGCTCATCGCAATCGAGCCCATAGCCAACAATAAATTTGTTTGGCACCACAAACCCCACATAGTCAACTGAGACCTCGACCTGACGCCTTTCGGGTTTGTCCAAAAGCGACACGACTTTGACATCTTTCGGGCCTTTTTGTTTTATTTGTTCGACAAGTGCCTTGATCGTATGCCCCGTATCAACAATGTCCTCTATTATCAGGACCCTCCTGCCGGACACATCAATTTTATCCAGACATGAAACGGAGACCTTTCCGCTAGAAACTGTAGAAGAACCATAAGAGCTGACTTTAACAAAATGCAATGGCGCATCAAAGGAAAAGTTTCTTGTCAGGTCGGATGCAAACATGAAAGAACCTGTCAGCACAGGTAGCAGAACAGGCGGATCCTCACCATAGTCTATGGCAATCTGACGGGCCAGTTCTGCGACCCTTTTCTGGATCGCAAGGCTTTCAATCAGCACGCCTTCCAGTTTCATGTTCATGGCCAGAGTATACTTTTGTGCATTATCAATCACAAGGGCAAAACCTTGACAATATTTTTTCCAACCTTTACAAATCTAGCCCTGCCAACAATTTCCGACTTGCCATTTTCCCCTTTTCTAAGAAAATTTAATGCCGAATCAACTGCAGAAAGCGACGGGGAACCATTGGCAAGGATCCTTATGATCCTACGCTGAATTACAAAGTTTTGTTCAAATAATTTACTGCAATCCAAGAAAGCGCACCCTTCTTTTTCAAAAACACACTGTTTTACGGCACCTTTGGCAAGCACGTCAAGATAATTGGATTCTTCTTGCGCAATATCTGCAAACCTGGAAATGTTTGCGCCAGCCTGGACAAAAATCTTTTCAAGCTCCGGGATGACGTTTTTGCGTATCCTGTTCCTGGAATATCTTACATCCTCATTTGTTTCATCGGTGCAATAAGATTCGCCCAGCAACAAAAGATAAGACAAAATGTTCCTTTTGGAAGCAAAAAGCAATGGCCTTACAATCTTCCCAGTTTTTGGGTGCATGGTGCCAGCACCAAAGAGACCTGCGCCTCTGGCAATGTTGTGCAAAAGGGTTTCTGCCCTGTCTGTTGCGTTATGGGCTAGCGCAATCTTGTTACACCCAAAATGTTCTGCGGCTTCGTCAAGTGCATGGTGGCGCAATATTCTTGCTTCCTCTTCAAGATTGCCTTTCAACTCTTTTGGCAGGCAAATTTCTTTGCATAAAAGAGGGGTCCCAAGCCTCTCGCAAAGGGACGCAACATAATCCTCGTCTCTTTTTGATGTGGGTCTGATATTATGGTTGACATGGCAACAAAACACCTCTATTCCAAGGACTCTTTTCAATTTTTCCAATAGAAACAGAAGACAAACTGAATCAGGCCCCCCAGAACAACCCACAAGGATTTTATCTCCTTTTGCAAGGAGTTTTTTTGAAGCTGCAAAACCCAAAAAATTCTGTTCGAAAGCCCTTGTTTTCATAATATGAAAAAAGGGGCGGTAAAATCACCGCCCCTTTTGTTTCTTACCTGATCAATTCTGATACAGCTTTGCAAATTCCGTGAGATCATTTATATCGATGACGTCATCGAAGTTTAGATCGCATCTCCAGAAGAAGCCATCATCACCTCTCCTCAGGCCGAGTTTACCAAGGATTATTGCAGCATCTTTTTCGTTGACCACACCATCCCTGTTGAAATCAGCAACAGAATACGCCGTCTTATAGATGGAAATTTCACCTTTTCTATAGAAGGCCTTGGTGCTCTTTTCGCTGGTTGGATCTGATGGATCTTCAAGCCTAGTTATCGAGAGGTTTTGGAAATTGACATCAAAATAGTTTGCTTCCTCGGCAAGGAACCTGAGTTTTAGGAGGTAGCCTTCTCCGCTGACTCCATCAAGGGCCCTCTGCATGTCAACATTCACGATATTTTTTTCTTCATCATACTCGATATTGGTCAGAAGGTTTGGCTCATCTCTTTGCATGAATTCACCAACATCATGACCAAGATATTTTATTATTCCTTCTGAGCCTTTCAAATTGATCTGGAATTGTAACGTTTTTACATCGACGGCGTATTTGATGTAGATTCCAACAGAGAATTCATCACCAACACCCGGTTCAATTGGTAAGGCATAGGCAAATATCGTGGGTAGTGGCGGCACAGTGCTTTTTGAAACGACAAAAGATTCATTCAGGAGGTTAAAATCCTCTGCTGTTGTTGTAAGCCCCTTTGACGGAACATACTTTTCTCCTGAAGCCGATACCTGTATAAACCACTCGCCTTCAGGAAGGACATAATTTCCTGCGCTATCTTTGCCATCCCAAACAAAGCTATGATTACCAATTTCCACATTTGAAGCCTCGTGGATCTTCACCCATCTTTCAGAGTTCAGATCAATGGCCCAGAAAATTAGCTCATCCTGAAAATTAAGATGAGTATCTATGCCATATCCGCTCAAAATTCGAGTAGTTCCATTTGTTAAAGTGTAATCGACTTTAATCTCATCCTGCTCGCCATCACCATTTGGAGTAAATTCAGGAGGATTGATCTCTATTGCTCCAGCATGAGTATTATTTCTTGGGTTCTGGTTGTTATAAATACACCAACCAACATGCCACTTCTTGCCAGTTGCTTTGTCAGTTGCCCAGATAAACACATCATTGACATTGCCCTGGATGTTTTTTGGGAGTGTGATGTTGAATCCAACCCATGCTTCTCCAGGTTTTTTGCCAACCATCTTTGGAACAGTAAGGTTTTTTGTAGAGAATGATACATCAATTCTTTCAGGATACCTTGCATTGACTTCAAATGAGAATTCTATATTTTTGCTGTCTTTATCATTATAATTGCAAATTTTCATTCCTATCGGGTAGTCCCTGACATCGGCTGGAAGCTGGCTTCTCTTGTCAGGATTTGCCCATTCTGCTGGCCAATCTGCAACATGAATGGCATTGTTATTATTTGTATCAATAAGACCTGACGGTGGCTGGAACATAAGATCTGTATTTATCGCATTGTAAACATTTATTCTTCCCTGTCCCTGAACAGTCAGAGGAATATATCCCTGCCCATCGAAACGCTTGAGCGGGATTGCTGTATTCATTACGGCACGCTTTATTTCAAATGGATTCCAGTCTGGTCTTGCCTGACGTATAAGAGAGACGCAACCAGCCACAAATGGGCCAGCAGCAGAGGTTCCACCAAATGTGAACATATATGGATTCTTTGCGTCCCATGTTGGGTTTGTGGTTTCTATGCCAACTCCAGGGGCTGAAACATCTGGCTTGAGCATCATTCTGCGGGTTGGACCAGAGGAAGTAAAATCAGCAACATTGGCTTTTATCGAAGGTTTGCCAAAACTAATGATGATTTTTTTCTGGTCAGTATCTTTCTGACCAAGTTCCCACTCGTTGTCGCGGTGGAGTTCTTTTCTGAGCGCTTCACCCTGTATTCTTGACAGATGGAAGCTGGGAATGAGATTTTTATCAAGCGGTCCACCTGGGGAATCCGCATAAAGTGCACGAATTGGTCCTGGTTCATAATTATAGAGAACCATGACTTTTGCACCAGCTTTTGATACGCTCAAGTTTTTATCTTTGAACAAGGTTGGTGGACCAAATTTGTCTCCGTAAAGCACTGGTGAAGGACCACGCTGAATGAGAGCTGCTTTTCCAGTCAGATCAAGACCCTCAAAATCCTCTGGTCTTCCCCATCCACAATCAACAAGTTCAAGCGGTGCGCCGGTATTGCCAAACACTTTTCCAGTGTCTCCCCACTCACCAGGGAATAGCATGCCCTGCATTTCTTGTGTTGGGGCATCTTCGATCTTCATGATAACACCATCGGTATCATCAGTTGCACCAACACCAATAACATTGTCCGGTGTGGCCGTAGAACCAGATGGGATCGGAAGTTTTGGACCAGGAGAACCTTCATTACCCTGGGAGGCAACGACAGCGCAACCTGCCAAAACGGTATTGTTCTCAAGCTCATCCATCCATGAAGAGCCACCTGGCGCTCCATAGGAATTGTTTGATACGTGTATTTTTTCGGTGACAAGGTATTCAAATGATTTCAAAATGCCATCTGAGTTAAGACCATTGTTATCTTTTGAATCAGATATCTTGTAACCAGCAAGAAGGGCCTTTGGTGCCATTCCCTTTTCATTTCCTGGGCCATCACCTGCAATGATTCCAGAACAAGCGGTACCATGGCTTGTTCCTGGGTTTTGGGCACCACCTGGCTGAATTTCTTGGCAATCATCATCGCCATCACCAAAATCATGGCTGAAAACTACTTTTTTGCCCTGGGGTGACTTCTGGCTCCCGAAATCCTGGTGTGTGTAATCAATTCCAGTATCAGTGACAGCACAAATGATGCCTGTCCCATCAACTTTTCTGCCTTTTGGGTCTTTTACTTCATTCCAGACCCTTTCTGCACCAAGAAAAGTTTTTGATCTGATACGGTTCAATTTCATCTCCGGTATGAAAGTAACATATTTGACACCACGAATTCTTGCGACATCAAACACCTTATTTACCGGAAGTCTCATATATACGCCATTATAAACGTACTGAAGTGGTGTCCCAACCTTGATGATGCCTTTTATGTTTGCAAGTTTCGGCATCAAAACACTCTGCTGGAACCTGATAGGAGTCATGGCAACGCTTGTCATGACGTTTCCTGGCCTCATTATTTCACTTGATGTTGTCGGGAATGCTCCATGGTATGTGTATGTCTGTACAACAGGTTCAGCACTGAACTTAACAAGGACTTCAATGACCTTGTTCCCGTTGTTTTTCATGGAGATGATCTCTGGATCAACATTGGACATAGCAAAGGCATCACCATGCAATGGAATGACAGTGAGTGCCATGGCCAAAACAAAGATAACCGCTAAAACTTTCTTCATCAAAGCCTCCAACGCCATTTCAGGCTTGTATTAAGTCTTGCATACATTCTAGTTTGACACGGTCAATTCGTCAATTGAAATTTGATGTTGATACAAGAAACTATTTGTGATGTTTTGGAAAAGTCAAATAATAGCAATCGCCCTTTGCACAAAATGCAAAGGGCGATTATCAGTTAAGAGATAATTAAAAATTCGGCTAAGACAAATCCTCTTTTATGTCATCCAGGCTTTGTATGTTTTTCTGTGCGATCTTGCTGATCTTTTCATACCTCTTATTGTAATTCTGGATCGATTCCCATATTTCGTTGGCAACAGGCTCCCAGGCTTTTGCTCTCCTGTCAAGTTCACCAGCGACTTTTTCATCCATGAGATGGATGGAGCCAGCTTCAGATGCATTAGCGGAGACCTCTTTCACAACGTCCCTCAGAGCCCACGGTCTGTCCACAATCCAGCACGGTCTCATCGGATTGGACTCATAGGCAGGATCCTGTCTTGCCCTCATCGCATTAAATAATTTTGATTCCTCCAGCACTTTCAACAATGATTTCTCTCTTATACTGTCTTCGGGTCTGTTAAAATGCACAAAAGCGCAAGGCTCAACATGGCAATCGGCCGTTATATGTACGTATCTTCTTCCTCCGGCCAGACAGCCATCAGTGACTGGGCCATCATTCCAGAAATCTGCGAACACGATCGGTTTCTCGTTCCTGATTTTTGTTGTCCTCTGCCACATGTATTTGCGCTGTTCGGGGCTAAGCATGATTTCAAAATTCGGGTCTCTACCTATCGGCATATACATAAAATACCAGCCAAGCATAGCCCCCTTTTCAATCATTGCATCGACGAATTCATCAGATGTTATCTCTTTGTAGTTTTGCGAAGTTGCAGTGCAGGAGATCCCGAAGGGGTGCTTCCTCTCCCTCAAGTTGTCCATGGCCTTCATAACCTTGACAAAAGCACCTTTGCCCCTTCTTTCATCAGTTCTTTCTTCAAAACCTTCCAGCGAAAAACATGGAAGTCCGTTTCCAAGCGCAACAAATTTATCAGAAAATTCCTCATCGGCAAACAATGAACCATTTGTGTAGAAATGGAACGTCATGTCGGGGTGCCTTTCCATAATTTTGAAAAGATCTTTGTAAAGAAAAGGCTCTCCACCACTGACCGTAACAAAATAAATTCCAAGCTCTTTGGCTTCATAAAGCAGGCGATCAAAAACCTCATACGGCATGTCGCATGGGTCAAAGTTTCCGGCCCAACAACCTTTACATCTGTAGTTGCATCTCTCTGTCGGATCAATCAACAGAAAAAATGGAAGCATCATTTTGTGTTTCTTTTCCAAATCAAGCGTCTTTTTTCTGCCAACAACCATGGAATTCACAAAAAAGTTTGCAGCAGCTTTTTTGACCCAATTCTGGTCAGATTTGAGAACATTTATCAAAAGTTTCTTTTGCGGGCAATCAGGGTCTTTAAACCTGCTTATAAGTTGAAGTATGTACTCCCTGTCACAAGGTCTCCATGCGAGCTTAAATGCAATGTTGAAAAGGCTGTCAAGTTTTTTTTCAACATTGCCATTGATAACATAACTCATTGCAACACTTACGACAGTATTTCCAGCAATTCTTTTCGCATTTTCAATGGCATTCATAATTTCTATCATCCCCTTCCCATAACGATTAGATTATTTGCCATGAAGAAAAATGATGTCAGCGCCCTACATAACGACCTAATTTCAACATCTGAGAGTTTTGAAATAGATTTGAGAAACTGCTTCTTGGTCCCTGAAACCCTGCCCAGGAACTCCAGGGAGGTTTGATCACTAGATATATTTTCAATTACTTTGTCCCATATCCCGGTCATGAGCCCAACGACAACCGACTTTGAAGAGTCTTTGCAGCATCGCGTCGAGGAGAGGATCTCCGGAGCCTTCATCACTGCGGTCATAATGTCAAAGTGGCAAGCCAGGATACAATCCATAAGGTTCCCACCATTTTCACGGCTTGTAGCAAGCGTGCCGTCCTCTGTGGGTATAAACAAAACCTTCGCCCTGCCCTTCTTTCCATCAGGTTCATAAATCTTTTTGAGGAGGCCCCTGGATGACAATTCTAGAAGAATGTTGTATGCGGTTGAGAGTGACACTCCCAAAAAATCCGCAACACCAGAGTAATGGACCGGCTTTTTGGTCCTCCGGTAAATATTGTTTACTGACTCCAAAAATTGATATTTTCTATCTTTCATTTTAAAAATAACCAAAAAAATGTTTTCCTGTGTTTTTAGCACCATTTGGCGGGAAGTCAATACTCTATTTTTTCAAAAATATGAACCTTGAAAAAATCCCAATCAGAGCAATAAATTACATCCCAAAAGGCTGGTGAAAAATGGACAATCAATCATTCGATTCGCTGTTACCAAACGAAATGGCAAAAAAAGCTGAAGAAATAGGCGTTAAAAAAGCCAACCAGAGCTTTACAAAAACATTCGCCCTTTCGTTGCTGGCGGGTGCGTATATTGCAATAGGTGGTTTCTTTTCATCCACCGTTCTTGTGGGCTCTGAGACAATCCCTTACGGGATATCAAAGATGCTTGCAGGATTTGCATTTTGCACTGGACTCATACTGGTCGTTGTTGGAGGGGCAGAGCTTTTCACCGGCAACAACTTGATAGCAATGGCCTGGGCAAACAAAAAAATCACCTTCTCCAAACTTCTTCGCAATTGGGCGATAGTCTATTTTGGCAATTTTGTAGGTTCCGTGATAATAGCTGCAACAATTTTCCTCGGTGGCCAATACCTCTTTTCTGGTGGCCAGGTGGGACTTTGGGCGCTCAAGATTGCAGAGGGCAAGTTTGCACTTCAGCCATCACAGATGTTTTTTCTTGGAATTTTGTGCAATGTACTCGTTTGCCTGGCCGTATGGCTCACATACAGCGCCAAAACAACCACATGCAGGATAATGGCAATAATCTTTCCAATCACCGCGTTTGTGGCCGCAGGTTTTGAACACAGCGTCGCCAACATGTATTTTGGCACCATTGCCATACTTATAAAAAACTTTGCAGGGCAATCATTTTGGTCATCAATTGGCAAAACTGCCCAGGATTTTTCACACCTCTCGCCAGGCGCCATGGCAAATAACCTTTTGTGGGTCACACTCGGCAATATTGTTGGAGGAGCATTGTTTGTCGGTATTTCTTACTGGTTCATCTATTTAAGGGAAAAAACGAAATAAATCATATTTCTTCTTATTGCCTCAAGAGCGTTCCTTCTTTATGATTGATATCAGCACTTCAAGGTACCAATTGCCCACTCCGAACCATACAAAACCAGCGTTATTGCTATACTGAAAAACCTAATCATTCTCGCCAAGAACTTAATGGGTCATTGGAAAAACGGATGAAAATGAGTGCAATGGCAGATGGAAACGCTCTATAAAAGAAGATTTCTTGCTTATTTTTTTGAACAGTTAAAAACTTTTTTACGGGATGGAGTGTACTGAAGGTGAGCGCTCCTAACTCAAAAAACGGAGGTAACAAAATGAAGAAAACTATAATAATGACGACAGGGATAGTCATTGGTTCGCTAATTATCGGTTCCATAGCAGCCTTTGGCGTTGCAGGTGCAAAAGACACGCAGGATGTTCAGGAAGCAGAGAACAAAAATACAATATTTGTGACTGGTGTAGGAACAGTAACAGCAAAGCCTGACAAATTTATTATCGATCTGACCATTACAACAACTGACAAATCGGCAAGACAGGCCCAGCAGCAGAACGACAGCAAGGCAAATGCACTCATCGAAGCGCTCAAGAAGATCGGCTGCAAGGAAGATGACCTCGAAACAACTGGCTACTATCTCAACCCGGTCTACAAGTATTTTCCGGAAGACAACGAGAGCAGGCTTGTTGGCTACCAGGCAAGCTACACACTCAAGGTGACAGCTTATGATCTCAAAAAGATTGGCGAGATTATCGACAAGGGAACAGAAAATGGCGTCAACCAGATTGGCTCCATAAACTACACAGTGAAAAATGAGGCAGATTTCTACGCCGAAGCACTCAAGACAGCCATGAGGGACGCAAAGTCCAAGGCAGACACTGCGCTTGGCGAGTACAGCCTCAAGGTGCTTTCAGTCAAGAACATCAACATCGCTGGATACCAGCCATACATAACAAACAAGAGCATGTCACCAAGCGAAGATTCCCGTGGTGGTGGAGGTGGTGTAGCACCAAACATCATCAGCGGCAATTACTCAATCACAGTAAACGTGAACGTCGAGTTCAACTACTAAAAAAGAATGGACACCTAAAAGGCCGGGCAGATAAAACCCGGCCTTTTTTAATTTCAGGTCAGTCCCAGCAAGCGGTCCAGCTTTTCCATATCAGCTAAATAACAAAATCCTCTTTTTCTACAACAATATTTATTGACTAAACCAACTATTCTGATAAATAGAAGGGCATGAAACCAAGATTTGGCTGGACAATAAGCGCTTTACTGGAAGGCTCGCTTTTATACGTGTTCACAACGGTATGCTTTGCAGTTTTTGGCGGAAACATCGGCGTTGTGATTTCAAAAACATCTTTTCTTGCAGGATGGCTGGTGTTTCTGGGTCTCTTTGCTGTTTTGGGCTTCATTTTTGGAAAAAAGCTCCACGAAAACCAGATTTTATCTATTTTTGGATTTGCAACTCCAACAAATTCCAGCTTCACAATGACTTTAGCAATATCTGTAGGGCTCGGGCTCTTTTCATGGGCGTTGACATGGGCATGCCACGAGCTGGCAAACCTTGCCACAGGGCAAACGGTTGTTGGTGCAATATTCAACCAGACAGGCCCGATTTTGCTGTGCCTTGGAGGTTTTGCCATATCCGGCGCACTCGTCTGGACAAAAAACATGCTTTTTGAAAATTCCCCGACTCCCAGAGCCGGCAACACAAGGAGGAAATAAAAACATGAACCTGAAAATATTATGCTGCATCCTGGTGGCCACCTCGGCTTTAGTGCTAGTTTCTTGCGGTGGCAGCAGCAAAATCACCTGGAACGACAACGAGCAAAAGATCTACGATTCCTTCGTGCAGGTAGAACAAAAGGCATCAGAAATCTTTGGCTCCATTACAAAAGACAATGAAAAGAAACCATCAGAGCTCTCAAAACCGGTTTGGGACTGGGCCGAGTACAAAAACAGCCAGCTCTCTGAAACCTACAAGGAATGGAGAATGTCTGCCGGCAAAGCCATTGAAGACAAGATAATGCTCATGAGATCAACAACTGCAGATCCCCAGCACGAAACACTCAAAGGAAAAATACAGTTTGAGACAGAATACATGGCTAAAATGAAAGGCAAAATCACTCAGATGGTCGAAAAGCTCAAAAAGGGCGAAGATCCTGGCAAGTAAGTAGGCCTAGCTTTTTGAGACTGGGCAAAATCCCAAAACCTAATTCTCACCAGTAAACAATTATGGTCTTGGGTGGGTCAGCGTTATCTTTTTTGTTTTTGTATCGTACTGCACATCACAACTCAGGTTTTCAGCAATAAACCTGAGCGGAAGCAACGTCTTTCCAGAGACGATCGTTGGGTAAAGGACCTTTTTTGCATCAATCCAGACATCTTTGCCATCAATTCTTGCCTGTTTCTTGCCAATCCACAGCTGGATGACTTTTTTGGTTTCATTGTCGAGGGTTTGAGTGAGGACAACCATCTTTTCTTTTGCATACCAACTGACCTCCGCACCGAGCGCTTTTGCGACATCGGCAATTGGCATGAATGTCGTGCCAGCAAATGCTTTTGGAAGTGGTGGTGAAGAGGCTGTTGGTGCTGTGGCGAGATTTGGCATCTTTTTCCCGTTGACCACAAAATCAGTCTTTCCAATCCAGAGTTCGATGGCAACAACCTTTGTTCCACTCATGAATGTAAGGTAGGCTACCGCAGTGTTTCCCGCCGCATCAGTGGAAAGGATTTTAACCTTGTTCTCGCCTTCTACGACATCCCAGCCGCCTTCAAAGATGGCCGTTTTCCAATAAGGAAGCTCCTCTATCTTCTGGGCAATCTGGCCATCGATAAACACTGAAGCATCGGTCTCGGACTTGACCTGGATTGCGATGTTTTCACCAGGCTTTTGGAGCTCTTTTGGATCTGGCCGAACAATTTCTATTGCTGGTGGAATGGTGTCCAGAATAATCGTTCTCTTCTCAATCTTCACGTTTCCTGCCTGGTCGGTGCCCTTTATCTCGACAATGTTTGATCCCTCTTTCAGGTCAATTGTTGTCTCATAGGTCATTTTAACATCGTCCCTGTTCACGGTCTCGAATATCTCCGCAGCGAGGAGCTCCTTGCCGTTAACATAAATGCCGTCAACTGCCATGTATTTCTCATTGTCGCCATCAATGAGCATTTCGGATGTCTCGCGCTCGCCTTTGACGGTGTAATTCTTTTTGTTGGTGGTGGCTACCTGCTTGTCAGGCTGGGCGATCGAAAACATGGGCAGAATCGTATCCAGACAAAGATACATGAATTTCGGTTCTTCTTTTATGTCTCCAACCTGGGCATAGTACCAGATTGTCGTGCGCTGCGAGGCAGGGCTCAGTCTCTTTTCACCAGTGTACTGGACGATTGAGTCAGTCTTGTTATCATACCAAAAGAAAATTTTTGCAAGAGGATTACAGCTTGTTATCGATAGCATTGGCGGCGTCTTGTACCAGAGACAACCACCATATTCAAGACCATCCGGCTGCGCCGGGTCCTTGAATTCAAGCCATGATTCCACTTTTGGCATGGTGATGGTGAATTCCGGGGAAAGCACTGGTTCGTCCTTCCCTGTCCAGATTTTGAGGTTGTACTTTCCAGAATATCTCGTGTTTATGATGCCAGCACCCCATGTAATATCTACAACTGCACCACCATCTGCAGTTTTGATTGCCGTGTCTGTTGTTATGGTGAGTTTGAGGCCATCGACCGACACCGATCTTGAAGGTTTGTCGCCAACCAGAACTGCGTCATTGGGTATCACTTTCGGAATGCTTGTGTCCCACGGGAACTCCACCGTCAGGCCGTCGCCAGGTTCAAGATCGCCTTTGAAGGACGGTATGTAGGTGAGCTTGTACCCCGACCCCTCACAGCCTTGGTAGTCGCTTAGCATGAGGTCAAGGACTTCGTGCCTGTCCGAAATGGTGTATTTTGGGAAAGCATATCCCTTGCCGTCAACTTCATATGAAAGCTCGTATTCGCCAGGCAGGGGGTTTCTGATGCCGGCAGTTTTGAGGAACCTGATTTTCAGGGCATCCACAATGTCAAAGTGCGACCTGAGCGAAACAGTTTGCCAGCCTACCAGTGTCTTTCCATCATACTTTCTTCCGTTGAGCACAATGCTTGAAGAGGCGATCGTTTCCGGCAGCAAAGTGCCATCCGGGAAAATGATCTTGAATTCCTGTCCGGCCTTTATTGGCCTGTCGGGGAGCAAAGCCACTGCGTAATATTCGGCAATGTTGCTGAAGATATTGGGTTTCACCTCCACCCTCGGCTTTGTCGCGACCACAAATGGCAGGGACTCGACTTTTTCCGGTTCGGAATCTGTCCACACGGTGAGGGTTGCCTCTGTCCCCTTGGCAGGGTTTCTTATTCCAGCCTCTGGTGAAAAAGCGATGTTGACCTCTCCGGAATTGTTTATGTTCACCGGGCAGGTAATCTCGATGGTGCGCGACTGGCTGTCAATCTTCGGGCCCACCTCAAGGAAATCCCCGTTTATTTTTACATGCCTGGCATCTATTGCCTCCGGAAAAACAAAGCCTTCCGGGAAACGCACCCAGATTTTCGATTTTCCCTTGTCCAGCGCGCCACCATCACCAACATTGAATTTCATTGCGATATCGCTTGGTTCGCCCGGATCGGAACCAGCAAGCGTTATAACCGGCCTTGAAATTTGGGAACACGGAAACACAAAGTATTCCGATTCGACAGGTGTCGGCTCCGGTGCTGTTGCGACAGAAAGCCTGTACCTTCCGGGTGTCATCGGGGCAAGGATACCAGCACCTTTTCCAATATTAAAATCGATTGGATTGTATCCCTTGCGCCACGCTTCGACTTCGAGAGGGGAGAGAACTTGTAAGGATCTTTCTTTTTTTGTGCTGATGATTGCTGGTAAGTCTCCACAATCACATGGATTATACCCAATTGCTACTTGTTGTCTTATCGCATACAAATATTTAATACGTTGTTTATCATCTCTTGGCAGCGCAGGCATGACCGTGCCTGTCATCCAACACCCCAGGCCAGACGGATCGGCAATTATTCTGCAATTACCCTCTGGTGCACAGTTGCTGTATGGCGGGGCGCCATCCTCACACTCGCATTTGTCAAAGCTGGTTTTTTCCCTTCTGTCATCTAATGCTTCATAAAGCTTCCCAATTTTTGCTTCTTCTTCATTCTTGTACTTCTTGAAGTACTCATCATTCGGCACAAACCTTGGGTGCTCTTTTGCGCCAGTGATTTTTGGCATCCCGTCGCAGATGTCCTCCAGCTTGCATGAAGCCTCGTCAATCGGGAACCAGACCTTCACCCAATCGTGGACTCTGATATTCACATTGAACCTAATGTGTATCTTGAAATAGGTGGCCTGGCCGGCCCTCACCGAGGAGGGGGAATCACCCATAACATTGAGTTCAACATGAATAGGCCCCAGCAGGGCAAAAATATGCGGCATGCTGGCAAAAAAGATTGAAAACACAAGGGTTGCGACCAAAAGCGAAAAAGCAAAACTTCTCCTCATCCTGGACCCTCCTTGCCTGTCTTTGGCACCCATGTTTTTATTATAGACAGGCAAGTTTAAATAAATACTGATAAGAACTTGCTTTTTTAACAAAACCCTTAACTTGGGCCACAATTTGACAACAAAAACAAAGATGTTCCCGACCACACGAAAAGATTTTCTGTATTGCCAAAACTTGTCCCAAATTCAAATTCCAATGCCAGCGGCAAAGACACCATAAAACACCTCTGGGGAGAAACAAGTTCCATAGAACATTTCTTCAGATTAAGCCGGTGGCAAAGTCCAAATAAAATTGAGATTATAAAGAAATCCACTTATTGACAGCACATATAAAGAGCAATTTAATATTAGCTACGATTGATTTTGTTGCATCTATTCGTCACGTGAAAGGAGCACTATATGAGGAGAAATCTATTTATTTGGCTGACCGTTCTGGCCATGGCAAGCTCTATTTTTACTCCATTCTCTTTTAGCAACACATATTCACTTACACCAACGTTTAGCCTGGAGGTAACACCAGGCTGTGGCTACAACGTGCTGAAATGGGAGAAAGTAACAGGAGCAACAAACTACTGGATTTACAGAGGCCCTTCCGAGGGCGCTGAATTCGACACCCCGCTGACAGATTTTCCAATCCCGGATAACACATTTAAAGACGACATCAACATCATAAATGGCACAAAATATTGTTATTTTGTCAGGGCCGTCGATGCAAATGCAAATGAGTTTGCGCAATCCAAAGAGGCTTGCGGGACACCGACTTGCGAGAACCCTCCTGAGGAAATACCACCAGAGAATGAAGATTGCAGGCTGATGCTGGAATATCAGATTGGCAACAAGTACTACAAATCCGGTGATGTCCAGAAAGGCCCTATGGAATCAGCACCTCTTCTTACACAAAACCGCATGTTCCTGCTCATAAGGTATGTGGCCGAAGAGGTTGGTGCATCAATTGCCTATGATGCAACAACAAAGATTGTCATAATAAAGACGCTGGATGGGCAGACCCTGGAAATCCAGATCGGAAATCCGACGGCAAAAGTAAATGGAAGCCCTGTCCAGATCGACCCAAACAACCCACAGGTGGTTGCTTTCATAGTGGGCGGTAGGACAGTCCTCCCAATGAGGTTTGTGGCCGAAAACCTCGGCGCAACAGGCCCCGAAGACATCAAATGGTTCGAGGCAACAAAAATTGTCCAGTTGCTGTTTGGCGACCCAAACTGTAGAAGGTGCATGTGCGTCACAGTATCAAAAGTTGACTGCAACGCAAAACCACCGGTCGTATACGGGAAAGACGCCAATGGCAAAGAGTGGCGGATATACCTTTCAAAAGAACTGTGTCTGAAAGTAAAAGAAGGCGGGTGCTACACATTCTGTGGTTCAATCAGGCAAGGAGCCTCAACACCAACCACAGCAACAGCACTGAACACCTACTTCATCGCAACAGTTGTAAAACCGGCCGATTGCCCGTGCAAACAAGAGCCGTACCCGGACTACAAGTGCATGTGCGTAACGATTGAAACCCAGAACTGTTCGGCAAACCCGCCAACAGTTTATGGTGTCGATGAAAAGAACCAGAAATGGGTCTTGCAAGTTGATGCCAGCCTCTGCCAGCAAATGACATCTGGAACATGCTGGAAAGTTTGCGGGACTGTTGCGGTGACAACCGTAACAGCCATTGCAAACCTTCCGCCGGTAATGAAGGTCACAAGGGCAGTAAAGGTCGATTGCCCATGCGGTGGGAACCAGGCACCAAGATGCCTCTGCATGAAGATCGAAAAAGTCGACTGTGCAAGCGCGCCGCCAATGGCGTGGGGCACCGACAAAAACGGCAAACCGTGGGTGATGGAGTTGGACGAGAAGATGTGTCTGGAGCTAAAACCAGGCTCCTGCTACATAATATGCGGGCATGTCCAGCCGCAATCCACAGCAACAACGTATGTACAGGCAAAGAGGATTAAGGTTGTAAGATTTGAAAAGATTGAATGTGAACAGTGCAAGCCAGACGAAAAATGCTTCTGCGTAAAAATCGACCGCGTGGATTGCAATGCGGCCCAGCCAACCGTTTATGGCTATGATGAAAATGGCAAGCTTTGGGCACTCTATGTTGATTCAAAATGGTGTGCCGACATGCAACCCGGAACTTGCTGGAGAGTGTGCGGAAATCCGCCAGAAATCATCCGTGTCGACAGCCTGCCCTGGATGAAAGTCACAAGGGCAGAAAAAATCGATTGCTCCAAATGCCCAGTCAAGGAACAAAAGGAAAATTGTATTTGCCTGACGGTAGAAAGGGTCGACTGCAATTCAGACAAACCAATGCTTTATGGCAAAGACGAGAACGGAAAATTTTTCTCGCTCCTTCTCTCAAAAGAGCTTTGCGAAAAATATTCAAACTACCTAGTCCCTGGAAAGTGCTTGAAAGTTTGCTATATAATCACGGATTCAACGCTTGCAGTCACAATGAAGGTCACATCAATAGCGCCTGTCGAGTGCCCCTGCGAAGCGCAAAAAGAGAAATGTTTGTGCATAACACTGGAAAGGGTCGACTGCACAAGTGAGAACCCGACGGCACTTGGGAAAGACGAGAGCGGACAAACACGGTGGTCGCTTGGCCTCTCAAAGGAACTCTGTGCCAAGTACGCCAACTATCTTGTCCCGGGCAAGTGTTTAAAGGTCTGCGGGGTGCCAAAGCCAAGCCCATTAAGTTCTGCGCTGTATATGGAAGTCACCTCAATCACCCCGGTGGAATGCCCATGCAAGGAAGAAACAAAGCTTGACTGTTTCTGTGTGAAGATCGAAAAGAAAGACTGCGAGAATCTTTTGCTTTACGCCACAATCGATGGCAAGACCCTAATACTTTCGGTATCAGCCGAACTGTGCAAGATGGCAGAGCCCGGAACATGCTGGTGGGTCTGCGGAAGAAAGGTAGAGGTTGCTGGTGCTGTTCCATATTTCAAGGTTGAAAAATACGAAAAGAGAGACTGCCCCTGCGGGACAGAACAGCCAAAAGAAGAGTGCTTCTGCGTGACGATTGACCGTTTTGCATGTGACCAGGACCCACCAATGATCTGGGGCAAGGACAAAAAAGGGAACCAGGTCGTGCTTGTAGTCAGCAAGGAGATATGCCTGAAGTATGCGGAGGCGCTTGGCCCTGGAAAGTGCGTCGAGATTTGCGCAATTAAAACAACGCTTGCAAGCGGACTTGTTGTGTGGAAGGTAACAAAAATAAGCCAGACGAACTGCCCATGCGAAGAAAAACCGCCAGAAGAAATTTGCAGATGCGTCACGATCAAAAAAGTAGACTGCACAGCAAAACCACCAATGGTTTGGGGTGTCGATGAAAACGGCAACGAGATCACCCTAGCTCTTGAGAGCTGGATGTGCGACAGGTATGCAAACTATCTGGTCCCAGAAAAATGCATCAAGGTGTGTGGCGTCTGGTCAAAGATTGCAATAAGCGACACGGTGTCTATTGAGGTGCTCAAACTGACAAAAATCGTCCCTGTTGAATGTCCATGCAAGCAGGGGCCAAAACCAGACTGCTTCTGTATACAAGTTGAGAAAAAAGATTGCGAACGCGGAATTTTGTACGCAAAGATTGGAGAAAAAACCATCATGCTGATGGTCCCTCCAGAGCTTTGCAAAATGGCAGAGCCAGGAACATGCTGGTGGGTCTGTGGCGAGTGGTCAGAGCAGGTTAGTGCAGCACCTTATTTTAAGGTCACAAAATTTGAAAAGAGGGACTGCCCGTGCGAAAAACCGCCTGAGGAGATTTGCCACTGCGTAACATTAAGAAAAGTAGATTGCAATTCAGACCCGCCAATTGCGATGGGTGTGGACGAGAACGGGAACGAAATAAACATCCTGCTGACAAAAGAGCTGTGCGAGAAGTTTGGCGACAAACTCTCCCCTGGCAAGTGCTTCAAGGTCTGCGGGAAAATGGTCAAGGTCGCCCTGGCACCCAATGTCGATGCGCTGGCATTGAAGCTGACCTACATAAACCAGGTCGACTGCCCGTGTGTCCAGCTCCCCAAGGAAGAATGTTTTTGCGTGACGATCGAGAAGATTTCATGTGAAAGCGACCCGCCAATGATCTGGGGCAAAGACAAGGCCGGTAATGCCATTGTGCTCGTGCTTTCAAAAGAGCTTTGTGACAAATACGCCAACTATCTCGTCTCAGGCAAATGCATTGAAGTCTGTGGAACCAAAACAACACTGGCAGATGGGCAAATTGCGTGGAAGCTTTCTTTAATCAAGATGGTTGATTGCCCTTGTGGAGAAAAACCACCGGAAGAAATATGCCATTGCGTAACGATCAAAAAGGTCGACTGCACGGCAAAACCACCCATGGTTTGGGGTGTCGATGAGAATGGCAATGAGATAACCCTCGTGCTTGAGAGCTGGATGTGCGACAGGTACGCAAACTACCTGGTTCCAGAAAAATGCATCAAGGTGTGTGGCATCTGGTCAAAGATTGCCATAAGCGACACGGTGTCCATCAAAGTGCTGAAACTGACAAAAATCTACCCAGTCGATTGCCCATGCAAAGAACAAGAACCTGACTGTTTCTGCATGGAGGTACTCAGAAGGGACTGCGAGAAAGGCATACTGTATGTAAAGATCGGCGAGAAGACGGTCATGATGACCGTTCCTGCCGACTTGTGCAAGATGGCAGAAGTGGGCACTTGCTGGTGGGTCTGCGGCGAGTGGGTTGAGAACCCCGGCGCAGCACCATCATTCAAGCTTTTGAAAATCGAAAAGAGGGACTGCCCATGCGAGAAGCCGCCTGAGGAGATTTGCCATTGTGTGACAATAAGGAAGGTAGACTGCACAAGGGAACCACCGCTTGTCTGGGGCGTGGACGAGAACGGGAATGAGATAGTATTGGTTCTTTCAAAGGAATTGTGCCAGAAATGGGCCAATTACATCGTCCCCGGAAGGTGCGTCAAGGTCTGTGGCCAGATGGTAAAGTATCCGATTGATGCCTCAACCACAGGGCTTGGGCTGAAAATCACCAAACTAGAACCAACCGAGTGTCCATGCCAGGAAACCCAAAAAGAAGAATGTATCTGCCTTGAGATAACAGACAGCAGCTGTGGAGAAGGGAAATACGTTGCATACGGCAAGCAATCAAACGGAAGGACATGGATGCTGGAGCTTGGGCCGGACATATGCAAACTGTTTGTAAAGGGTACATGCTGGAAGGTCTGTGGCATTGTGACCGCCCCAACTACCAGGGGTGGGCCAGCAAAGATGAAGGTCACAAAATATGAAAAAGTGGATTGCCCCTGTGATTCCGGGCAAACCGAATGCTATTGCTTGACTGTCCTGAAAGCTGACTGCAACGCAAACCCGCCGGTTTTATACACCAAGGACGCAAAAGGCAGGGAAATAAAAGTCATCCTGACCAGCGACATGCTCAGGATATGCTACCTTGCAAAACCTGGGACATGCTGGAAAGTTTGCGGAAAACTGACCCGCCTTGACTCGGGGGAATATGTCATCTACGCATCGACAATAACTGCTATCGATTGTCCGTGCGCAGGTTCCCAGGACTGCAAGTGGATAAGAGGCATCGTCAGTTACGTCAGATATGCCAACAACAAATGGCAGATTGGCTTCAAGCGCTGTGACGGGACCGAGACAGTGTATGTTGCAAATGAAGACCTTATAGACATAACAAGGAAGTATAAGCTCTCGCAATACAAGGGATGCGCAGAGCTGTGCATCAATGACAACAATGAGATAGTAGGCTGGAAGGCACTCCCGGACCAGGATTGCTGCCCAAAATAACTTTAAGCAGATTTTCTGAAAAAAGAGGGAGCAAAACTCCCTCTTTTTTATTTTAGCTGGCTGGAGGCTTGAAGACTTGCCAATCTGGTAATAATATCTAGCCAAATGAAAACTGGATTTGTCCAAAAAAACCTGGTTCTGGTTGTTATGGTCGCCCTGCTGATGTCGTCATGCACCGGGGTGTTCAATGAAGGTCCCGGCCCTTCCGGAGGGTGCGACTGGTCAATGTTTGGCCAGAGTCCGTCACACAATTCGTCGGTGCATGGTACTTGCGGGCCGCAGACGAGCGACCTCATAAAAAAATGGGCCTTCGCAACAAAGGGGCCAATAACCTCGTCCTGTGCATTTGAAAACGGAAAGTGCTTCTTCGGATGTTTCGACAAAAACCTTTATTGCATCGACAGTATTGAGGGTTCGCTGATATGGAAGCATGAAACTGGCGGAACCGTTGGTTCACCGGCAGTTTCTGGCGGGTATGTCTGCTTTGCAAGCCAGGACAAAAAGCTTTACTGCCTCAGCTCTGCCACAGGTGAAACAGTCTGGGAAATTGAAGGTACCCAGAACTTCTCCTCACCCACGATCTACCAGTCAAAAATCTACTATGCCTCGATAGACCGCAATGTTTACTGCGTCGACCTGTCTTCCGGCCAGGAAGCATGGCGTTTTGAAACAAAAGGTCCGATAGGCTCCTCGGTTACAGTGGCAAATGACAGGGCATACGTTGGCTCGAATGACTACAACGTGTATTGTCTGAACGCCAAAAACGGGAATGAGCTGTGGTCTTTCAAGACAGACAACGCCGTCGTTTCAACGCCATCTGTCTGGGGGGACAGGGTGTTTTTTGGCTCCTACGACGACAAGATATACTGCCTGAATGCAACAACTGGCGAGAAGATATGGGAATTCAAGACGGGCGGAGACATTGTCTCGACACCTTCGGTCTACATTGACAGGCTCATCGTCGGTTCAAACGCTGGAGTTGTCTACTGTGTTTCGATAGAAGACGGCAAAGAGCTCTGGTCATTTGACCCGGGCCTCTGGGTGCCTATTCCTTCAACGCCAGCAATTGCAGGCACAAAAATGTTTGTCGGTTCGGCAGACAAGAACGTTTACCTGATTGACACGATCACAGGCAAAAAGCTGTGGCATTTTGAAACCAGCGACAGGATTTTCGCCTCCCCTGCCATATATAAAAACATGGTCTACATTGGCTCTGCAGACGGGAAACTCTACTGCTTCGAGGACAAGGCAATCAGTAAATAGTTTAAAAAACTGGCTGAAATTCAAAAACCCTGCCAAAGGCAGGGTTTTTTGCTTTCTGGAACTTTTTTGGAACAAAACCCGAAAATCTTTTGTAAGGGTTGTATCGGGAATGACCTCCCCGATCCAAAGCAAGTTAAAACTTTTTCCTCTCCTAAAAAAGGCCCCGCCGACCCCGGGGCTTTTGTTTTTACAGGTCGATAATTGCACAAATAAATGGCTTAAAAATCGTATCTGTCATTTGAATTTACAAAAATAAAAAAAATAATACAATTTCTACGCATGTGCTTATGAGTAGCAATCTCGTGCAATCAGTTCTTTGTTGCGTAATGGCAATATTGGACATATTTGGCAAATTGCAAATCTATATCCACATTTCTTACATACCTCAGGCAAGCACCCAGAGAATTTCTCCCATCTTTCCATAAAATCTAAAAAAATACCCGACGAGAGGACTTCATCGAAGGTGCCACATTTTTTGATATCAGGCAAATCATTCTTTTTATATAAGATATTTGCCTGGTATAAGCATGGCACTATCTTTCCAGAAGAGGTTATTATTATCACTTTTGTAATTGCATCACAGGTTGTTTCAAATTGCGCACTCATAACACCGCACTTGGATTTACCTATTGAATGTTCAATAATTTTAGGTTTAAAATTTACCCTAATATTGGTATATTTTGATGCCTCATGTATGGCATCAATTAGCTTGGGCATTAATTCTATCATATTCTTATCATCAATCACCATATCCTTATTGACAGAAGCTCTGCCCTCTGGAACCATTGCATTAAGATACATAAAATCTGGAGAAATCTTTTTAACAAAATCTCCAAGCTTATCTATTTTATCAGACCACAAAGAATTTATGGTCATATCAATTACTATCTTGGGATAATTAATATTTTTTTCACTTCTGATAAGTTTAATTGTTTTAATCGTTGTAGAAGTTCTTTCGAATGTACCCGAACCCCTTATGAAATCGTTGGAATAAGTATCTATTCCATCATAAGAAAAACTTATCGAATTAGTTTCAACTCTACATAGCTCTCTAGAGTATCTATTATCAATCAATTGAGAATTTGTATTGAAACTAGTTTTGATACCATTTTTTTTAGCAAAATAGATTATATCTATAAAATCAGGCCTTGTTGTAGGTTCACCTCCAAGAAAATGAACATGATTTATGCCCCATTTTGAAAGTTTAGAGATACCAGATAAAATATCATTTGTCTTAAGCGTGCCATCACACGGTGGTGATGGCACGCTTTCATCTAATTCACATACTTGACAATGTTTACATGCCAAATTGCACTGATCTGTTATATACCAACGTACAGTTGGTGATATGCTGATCATTAACTTTTACAATTCTCCTGGCGTTTCAAATGCTGATCTTAAAAAACAGCAAATTATGCCACTATTTACGTCTCCTTCCATTAATTCATCAATTGTTACTTTGATCGCCCTTGTAGTTGCATGCAAGGACACCGCAGATAGAGCTTTTGCATAATCGTTAAGGACCTTGTTTTCTTCATCAGTTAACGTCAAACCAGCCTCTTTGAGCAAAATGGGCAACTTTTTGTAACGATTCATTTTATCCTCTTCATTATATTTTTCCACCAGCGATTGAAATTTCTTTACATCAAGCTTTCTTTCAGGCATTTGAACCCTCCTCATTTATTTGAATATAGATTTAATACAAACTTACTATTAATCAATAATCCATATTTTAAATGTATATATTATTAATTTATTGCTAAATATATTTATAATTATTTTATATAAATTATAAACCAAATTATCAAATATTGAAGAAAAACCGATTATCAAAAAAATTTTGAAAAATAATATTGATAATTTTTACATTTTTATGTGTTATATCTTTAATAAACATAAAAAATATAATTATACCAAGTTAATTCACTTTCCCGCTAATTTTTAGCGGCTAATTCTATAAAATTTAAAGCGACATTAAATAAACAGATATATTTAGCAAGAGCGGCGTTCCTTAAAAAACTTGACAAATCAAAATTAACGATTATGATGACTCACATGTCAATGACTAATGAATCAATGACTGGTGAGTCAACGAACAGGAAGCAGCAAAAAGAGAACACGAGGAACAACATTCTCCAGGCTGCATTGAGGGAATTTGTGGAAAAAGGCCTTGCCGATACAAATGTCCAGGACGTTGCCAAAGCGGCAAATGTTTCATACGGCACGATCTTTGCCCATTTCCCCAAAAAAGATGACCTTCTGATAAGGGTCATCAACGAATACGGCTCGCAGATTGTCGAAAAATTCAACAATCTTGTAAAAGAGGAGAACGACCTTGAGAAGATATTGAGGGCCGACCTCAAGGTCATCGGAGAATACGAGCCGTTCTACGCACAATTAGTCTCGTCGATATCGAGGCTCCCAAGCGACGCAAGGAATGTCCTCATAGGCATTCAGTCCGTTGTTTCACATCATTTCCAGAGAGGATTGAGAAAGGGAGTCATAAACTGGGTTTACAAAGACCTGCCAGGGCATCTGGCCTTCAATTGCTGGACCAGCCTGGTTTACTACTACCTCTCAAACAGGGATCTCTTCGCACCTGGTGGTTCTGTTATCGAAAACAAAGGTGAGGAATTGATTGGTTTTTATATGCGTATGGTCAGAAAGTAAAAAAGGAAAGTGAGGGCAACCAAATGAACGAAAGAGATGAAAGAATAGAAGAACTCGCAGAACACATGGTAAAAACACAGGGCCTTGACAAGGAGGCAGCAAGAAAGATAGCAACGGAAATGTTTGAATACAGGCCCGCAGGCCCGAGTTGGTTTTCAAAATCGCTCAAGAAGACTGTTTCGGTTTCGCCAATGATCATTGGGGCAATGGGCGTTGCAATCATCGGATTGTCCGTGGCCCTTGTAACTACAAATATCGGCAAGGATCAGAAGGAATATTTGGTGAGTTCCGTAGGGACTGTAACAACAACTTTGCCCGATATTCCGCCAAATAATGCATTCAATTTTGAAATCAGTGATGCCGTGCCTCCGACTGGAATGTTCAATTATGAGGCAATACCAGTACCATCGCCAGTGCCAGAACAACCAAACACGATCGTTGTTTCCCCTTCTGAAAAAATGGAAGGCGACACAACAGTAACATATCACATTGAAGATAACAAAGAAGGCCGTGTTTACTCATTTGAGACGCCAGAAGGTGGTAAAGAAGGTGTTGTTTACTCATTTGAGACGCCAGAAGGCAATGTTTATTCGTATGAGACACCCCCAGTGCTCAAATTCAAGATTGAATCAAACAAACTGTTGCCAAACCCCAGCACGCCCCCAATAACAACACCAAGCACAGGCGCAAAGTCCAGCTCTGATGAACCACCCACAATAACCATAACCCCAAAGACAGGCACAAAAGCAAGATAACCAAAAAATGTCCAGCCTCTCCATCTATAGATGGAGAGGCTTTTTTATTTGACCATCTCAAAAATTGGTCGCCAGCCTGACCACACTTTCTTGACATAACCCCCTTCTGGATGTAACAAGGAAACGTCTTAATAACCATCGGGGTGCTGTGAAGGCTGAGATGGGCGAAAAGCCCGACCCGCAAGACCTGATCTGGGTAATACCAGCGCAGGGAATGGGACCTTCCTCCCTCCTGATAATTTAAAAGGAGGCTTTTGCATGCTTAGTGATTCTGGTGCTGTGGCCCAAACGGGCCTCTTAGAGAAAATTGCCAGCTATTTCAACTCCTTCAACTTCCTTATCACTCTGGCAATTCTGGCGTTTTTTGTATTCCTCATTATTGCATCACGGAAATACAAATGGGACGTTTATATAATTGCGACAATAGGGATTTGTTTAATTTTATTACTATTGTTCATCTACTTCAAATCATTCCACATTCTTGTCACTCTGGTAACCCTGGTATTTCTTGCCTTCCTTATTATTGTATCGCGATTATATAAGTGGGATGTCCGAACAATAGCAATAGTCGGGATTTGCTCTGGACTTTCGGTAGCGCTTGGATACTTTCCATTCTTCAGGATGCCAGAAGGCGGAACAATCTCGCTGGCAATGGTGCCAGTGGTTGTTGTGGCATTAACAAAAGGTGTTGTGCCCGGAGTTATCGCAGGTGTCATTGCTGGTTGTCTCCAGTATTTCCCAGACCCATTTTTCTACAACCTGCCCCAGTTCCTTCTTGATTACCCGATAGCATGGGGACTCGTGGGTCTGGCTGGCCTCTGGAAAATTGACAACGGCAAAAAAACGCTCCTGTGGGTAATAGGCGGACTGGGGCTGCTGGTTTGTGGCGGGTTCATACTAGACATGGTGCTTGAGGGCGGGTATTCCTGGGACAAATTTGTCGCGTTGGCAATAATGCTTGGGTTGCTCGTTCCTGGGTTCCTGACCGCAAAGAGGGGTGGAGCATGGTCGCCAGCTGGCGGTGTTGCGATTGGTGCATTTGCGCGTTTTCTTGCCCACCTGCTGTCCGGAATGCTTTTCTTCTACACATTCGCATGGCCAGGATACAGCATACTGGGCTACACCTCGATTTACATAGCCATACACCTTGTTCCCGAGACCATCTTGTGTATGGTTGCAGCTGTACCAATAAACAAATATGTGATAGAGAGGTCATAAAGGAGACATTTGGAAGAACTAACCGTTGCCTGGCGCTCGGAAGGCTATCTTGAGGAGAAGAAATCCGAATTTTTCTCGTTTCTTGTCCCTTCAAGATCGCTTGCGGAGTTTGAGGGTTTCATTTCGGAGCTCAGGCAGAAAAACAGGGAAATGTGCCACTTCTGCAGTGCAGTCAGGCTCAGGAACCCAACGCTTGTTGAAAAGGCAAGTGACGACGGTGAACCTTCTGGAACGGCCGGCAGACCCATATTAAATGTCCTGCAACGCAAGAACCTGATAAATTGCGGGATTGTCGTGATGAGAAAGTTTGGTGGAACGCTTCTTGGGACAGGCGGCCTCACAAGGGCATATTCCGAGTCCGCCCAGTCCTGTGTTTTGTCCGCAAAAATGGGCAGAATGGCCCCATTTTCCATGATGAAGGGAACCATCGGCTACAAGGAGTGGGCAAAAGTAGAAAAACTGATCCGTGAATATGACAAGTCCCCCCAAACCAGCTTTGGTGAGAACATTCAAGTTTCCTTTCTGGTAAGGGGGGACAAGATAAGCACTGTTTCGATGCTGCTGAAAGAAGCACTTGGGGGAGAAGAGCCCTTCTCCCCTGCCGAACGCAGGATGATTTTTGAATCTGTCTAGTTAAAAACTACTCCCCAAGGAGAGACATTGCGTTTGTGTCCGGGTCTTCAAAAAGAATCATGTCGCAGTCTTCCCATTCTTCTATGGTTGATTTTTCACTCTTGAGAAGTGCTTTGTCCTTCTCAAAATCGTCGGTCACAAAAGTCAATCCAACTCCCTGCTGGTCTTCTTCAGCCTTCCACAGGGCGAACTTCACATTGCCAATTTCGAGAGCGATAAAATCATCTTCTTTGGAAATTTCTTTTGCACCAAGTTTTTTGTAAAACTCGAGCATCTTTTCAAGGTTTTCGCAACCGATGTCAAATCTGACTTCTTTTATCATTTTTCTCTCCTTTTCTTTCTAGTGGAGTTTCCGCTCAAAACCACCCAATGTCAAGAGATTGTGTTGACCTTGTGTTCTTAGATGGTAATATCTTCTTCTTGAGGAGGCATTGATGAAGGAATTTTTGTTAAAGGTTTTGAGGAAACCGTCATTCTGGATTGGCGTTGGCTCACTTATTATGATAGGTCTTATATTTTATTTTTACTCCTTCATCACCACAGGTTTTATACCTGATGCCATCCTCGAGATAACCTCCAGACCCGAGAGGGCAACAGTCACATACAACTCAAAATATGCAGGTGAAACGCCATACACATTCAAGAGCACAAAAACCCTGACAGGTGTAGTAAAGATTTCGCTGCCCGGCTACAACACAGTCACAATCAACCTGGACAAAACCATCATCGAGCCTGGCGACCATAAAAAGATAAGAATCGACCTCTCACTTGACACAAGCCTTACGGTAACAAGCACGCCACCCGGCGCCAACATTTATATTGATGGCGAACAGTGGGGCTCAACGCCCTACACTTTTGAAGGCCTGATATCCGCCGGACAACACAAAATAAGGGTGGAACTCCTCTCGCAATGCTACGGCGAGCAGACAAAAGATGTTGTAGTAGATGCAAAACTTTTCTCAAAAGTACACTTTGATCTTGAAAAACTCATAATGGTGAGCGTCTCATCCACTCCAACAGGTGCGAAGGTAATCTGCGGCCCGGACGACTGGGGAGTGACCCCCCTTGTCAAATGCGTAAAACCTGGAAAATACCAGCTCATGCTTTCCAAACAGGGGCTTGTCGACGAGGAGAAGGACATTGAGGTCAAAGAGGACATGTCTGTTTATGTCAGGATGTACGACCCAGAATCCTACAAGAAAAAAGACTCCTACGCTGTAGATGCGGACCAGCCCGAAACAGAAATCTTTGCCCTTCCGAAAAGGGCCAACGGGGAACTGTTTGGCCAGATGATTGCAATGGGGAAAAATCCTGCTTTCCTGTCAAAATCCGAGATACAGGCAAAAGCTGGCATCACTGATGCACCTGCATCCTACATAGTCTTTGGGCTAAAAGACGGTTTCTCGCCAGGTGTCACCGAGCTCTTCGAATCCGGCGAAACAATCTTCCCGATGTCGCAGTTGACGATATTCTCAAAGGGCATCCAGAAGGACCACAAATCGTTCCCAAGCCATTCGGGCCACCCATATTCAAATGTTTCTCCGGACGGGACATTCAACATTGACGCTTCCAAGGACAAAGCAACCCTCAAGGACACCGCGTCAGGGGCCAGCTATGAGCTGTACCTGGAAAAAGAATATGACTATTTCAACAACACGTTCACTTTCTCTCCGGATTCCTCAAAACTCTGGTATTTCCGCAACAACAAGGGTGTCAGGGAGCTCGTTGAAAGGGATCTCTCTTCACAGGAAGAAAAGGTGCTAGACAAGATAGATTCCAAAGAACACAAGAATGTGCCAATGGATTTTGTTTTCTCGTGCCTGACCAATATTGCCTTTGATCCGTCATCTGGAAAACTGCTCTATTTTGTCCCGGGTGCATCTGAAAAACTCACCCTTGTGTCAACAAAGCCTGGTTCCGGAGGAAGAAACATAATAGACCAGGACCTCGTCCCAGGGGCCCCTCAAGTCGACAGCTACAAGCTCTGGATGGTTTCGCCGGACGTCCTGAAAATACAGGGTATATTCCCCGGCTCAGTCTTATGGGAAGGACTCTATCACCTCTCTTCAAGGCAACCCATAAAATTCAAAATCAGAACCGATCCTGACCCAAGCGGCAAGGTGGGAATGATAAAACAGCTTGATTCTGGGATGACAATGTTTCCTTCTTGCGCTCTTGTCACAGAAAAGGACGGAAATCTGGTTATCGGGGTAAATCTCTACAACAAGCTCGCGGCGCTGATCGTCTACAGCCCAATCAAAAGAGACTGGGAGTTTGTCTGGTTGAGGGTTGACTAAGTAGTTCCAGAAATTCTTTTTCAGTCAAAACCCTAACACCCAGTTCTCTGGCCTTGTCGAGCTTGCTTCCGGCATCCGCTCCGGCAACAACAAAACTGGTCTTTTTGGACACTGACGAAGATACCTTCCCGCCATTGTCTTCAACAAACTTTTCCGCCTCACCCCTTGTCAATGATTCGAGGACACCGGTCAGGACAACTGTTTGGCCTGCAAGTGTCCCAGATGGTTGTTCTTTCACTTCTTCAGAGAGTACCACACCAGCTTTTCTGAGCCTTTCAATGAGCTCCCTGTTCTGCTCCTGTTCAAAAAAGACCACTATCGAGTGCGAAACCTTTTCCCCGACACCCTCAACAGCCCTCAACTCGTCCTCGCTTGCGCCCATGAGGTCATCAATGTTTTTGAAATGTGCAGCGATGGCCCTTGCAGAAACCTTGCCAACCATCATTATCCCAAGGCCGGAGAGTATTCTTGAGAGCCCAACTTTCTTTGATGATTCTATATTGGAAAGGATCTTCGTGGCAAGCTTGTCACCCATCCTTTCCTGCTTTAGCAGGTCTTCCTTTGTGAGGAAATAGAGGTCAGCAATCGACTTTACAATCCCTGAATCAACGAGTTGCCCGACAAGGGCATCCCCTATGCCATCAATATTTGCATTGTCCCTGGACGCAAAGTGGAGGATCCTCTCCTTGACCTGTGCAGGACATGAAGCATTCGTGCATCTTGTAAAAGCAGAGCCCTCTTCACGCAGGGTGTCTGCTCCACAGACCGGGCAATGCTTTGGCATGACAAAAGGTGTTTCCTGGCCCGTTCTTTTTGATTCAATGACCCTCACGACCTCAGGTATTACAGAACCGGCTTTTCTCACCACAACATGATCACCGACCATGACGCCAAGTTTTTTTACCTCGTCCTCATTGTGGAGTGATGCGCGTGAAATTGTGGACCCTTCCAGCCTGACCGGGTCAAAAACGGCAAGTGGCGTTATGGCCCCGGTCCTGCCAACAGAAGGCAGGATCTCCCTGATGACCGTCTCGGCCTCTTCCGGCGGGAACTTGAATGCGATTGCCCACCTTGGCTCGTGCGATGTGGCGCCAAGTTCCTGCTGGAGGGCAATCTCATCAACCTTTATGACAACACCGTCTGCGCCGTAAGGGTAGTTTTCTCTGTGTTCCTGTATCTTCTGGATATTGTCCCAGCATTCCCTGATGCTCTTTGCCCTCTTGTGTTCGGGAACAACCACAAAACCATAACCCTTATACCTTTCAAGTATGCCAGTTTGCGTTTCTGCAAACCTTTCAGAGCATTCCCCGATATGATATGCAAAAAATTCCAGCTTTCTTGAGGCGGTTATTTTCGGGTCAAGCTGGCGTATCGAACCGGCAGAGGCGTTCCTTGCGTTGGCAAAGGGTGCCAGCTCCATGGACTCCCTCTCCTGGTTGAGCCTTTCCAGCTCCTCCTCTTTCATAAGCACCTCGCCCCTGACCTCGAGTATGTCAGGGACATCGCCATTCAGTCTCAGCGGGATCGATTTTATGGTTTTGAGATTTGAGGTGACGTTTTCACCGGTGCTTCCATCACCCCTTGTTGCACCCCAGACAAGGACACCCTTTTCATACCTGAGGTTTATCGCCAATCCATCGAGCTTCATTTCAGTCGTATAGGTGCAATCCGGGGCAATTTTGCGGACCCTCTGGTCGAAAGCTATCATGTCCTCCAGGTCAAAAGCATTACCCAATGAGAGCATGGGGACACTAAAAGTCACTGTCTCGAATTTTTCTGATGGCTTCCCGCCAACCCTCTGAGTTGGCGAATCTGGTGTGGCAAGTTCGGGAAACTCGGTCTCGATCTCTACGAGCCTCCTGAACATGCTGTCATATTCGGCATCGGATATTTCAGGCGAATCCAGCACATAATACTGGTGGTTCGCCCTGTCTATTCTTTTTCTTAATTCTGAAGCTTCCTCTGAGGCCCTCTGCCTGGCGTCTTTCATTGGCCTTTTATCTTTTGTGCCTGAAGGAGCATTTCCTCCGCATGCTTCAGGGAAATTGGTGTCACCCTGTCGCCGCTGAGCATCCTTGCGAGCTCGTCCACCCTTCCCCTTCTTGCAAGCTCGAGGCACGCGATGGTGGTTTCATCCTCGCCTTGTGTCTTCTGGATGAGAAGGTGGGTGTCCCCAAAACAGGCTATCTGCGGGAGGTGGGTAATGCAGACCACCTGCCTCCTCTGTGACAGCCTGGCAAGCTTCCTTCCGATCATTTCACCGACCCTGCCACCAACACCGGTGTCGACTTCGTCGAAAATCAGCGTCGGGGTCTGGTCAACTTCACTCAGGATGACCTTCAGCGCAAGCATTATTCTTGAAAGCTCCCCGCCTGAGGCAACTTTCTGTATGGATTTTTCCTTTTCACCCGGGTTCGTCGAAATGACAAACTCGCAGTACTGCGGGCCAGAATTTCCAAAACCACATTTTTCCCCAAAAATGCTGATGTATTTGTCTTCACCTGGCGGAAGCAGCTGGAACTGGACGCTGAATTTTGCCTTTTCAAGGGCCAGATCGCCAAGCTGGGCAACCATCTCCTCCGAAAGTTTCTGCGCGGCCTTTTCCCTTGACCTGACAAGCCTTTCTCCAATCAGTGAGAGATTCCTTTTTTCAAGTTCTATTTCATTCTCTATGGTTGAAAGCCTCTCTTCTGATTTTGAGAGTCTTTCCAGTTCTTTCTTGAGCTTCTCTATGCCCTCAAAAGCATCGGTAAGCGAACTGCCAAATCGTCTTGTCAGTTTCCCCAAAACTGCCAGCCTGTCCTCAACAACCTGCAGCCTGTCCGGGTCAAAAGTCAGTGAATTAATGTATGATGAAATAAAAAACAGTGCTTCCTGGGCATTTGCCTCGATAATGTCAATCATTCCGCCAATTTCTGAGGCTTTTGGATCAATTCTGGAAAGATCGGCAAAAGATTTCTGCGCGATGCGGTTCAAGGACCTTATTCCCTGCTGTTCATCAGAGCCTTCTAGCGACAGCCTTATTGCTTGCGCCAGATCGGCAAGCCTCTGGATGTTTGACAGCCTTGTTCTTTCGGCATTCAGACTTTCATCCTCGCCCTCTTGCGGTGAAACCTGCTCAAACTGGTCAAGCTCGTAAGAGATGTAGTCAATCCTCTGGCGCCTGTCATTCTCGCTTGTCCTTATCTGGGCAAGCTCCTCCAGAAGGGCATCAAGTTTTTTTGCCTGGGCCCTGAACTCGTCAAGAATGACAAGATTGTTCGGGCCGGCATATCTGTCCAGCATCAAGAGGTGGACTTTAGGGTCAAGGAGCGATTGCGCCTCGAACTGCGAGTGGACATCCACGAGCCTTGATGATGTCTCCTTGAGTGCAGTGAGGTTGGCAAGAGAACCGCCGATCCTCACCCTGCTTTTGCCCTCAGAATCTATCGTTCTGGAGAGCACGACTTCCCCGTCCTCAAGAACGCTTGGGTCTGGCAAAAGGTCCCTTTGCAAATTGTCCAGATGGAAGACGAGCTCCACAATCGACCTGTCTGCACCATCCCTCAAGTATTCCTGCTGCCACCTGCCACCGAGGCCAATTAGGAGAGCACCGACCAGAATAGATTTTCCAGCTCCTGTTTCTCCGGTCAAAACTGTGAGGCCGGGGTCAAGATCAAGGGTAATATTTTTGGCCACGGCAAAATTTGAAACCGAAAGCCCTGTAAGCATAACCTATCTTTTTCCCCAGTTAAATTTTATTTGAAGGACCCTGTAAAATTCTTTTTGTCCAAATTTTGCAAAAACAGCGTTATACGGTGACCTTGTCACAATCAGCTCGTCTTGCGGGCGAAGCTGGGAAACAATGTCTCCGTCGGCAAAAATAGATGCTGGCCCGTAAGACATGTCAAAAACAAGCCTCAGGGGTTTGCTGTTCGGGATTATTATCGGACGCTGGTCTATTCTGTGCGGGCATATGGAGATCATTCCTATAACTTCGCATTCGGGGTCAATTATTGGCCCGCCGGCAGAAAGTGCATAAGCTGTCGACCCTGTGGGGGTAAAGACAATAAGACCATCAGCCCTTGTTGTTGAAACCTTTTCCTCGCCCACGTACGCTTCGACATCGACCACCTGGGAGAGAATATTTCTGTACAGGTAAATATCATTCAAGGCATCGATCGTGAGGAGCTCCTTGCCTTCCCTCATGAGGGTGCCCCTTATCATGAACCTGCGCTCCAGATCATACTGGTTGGAGATGACCCTGATTAGGGAATTCCTGAGCCATGAGCCTTCAACTTCGGTCAGGTAACCAAGATGGCCAAGATTGATACCAAGCACTGGGATGGCATACGGGGCCGTTTTGTGGATCGCCCTCAACAGGGTACCATCGCCTCCAAGCGAAAGCACCAGATCACACCCTTTAGGAAAATCAGGGTCCGCATTTATGCCAAGATGGATTGCAACATCCTCCGGGGCACTGACACTGACCCCTCTGTCTTGCAACCATCTTACAGAGTCAATCGCAGTCATGACGATTGACTCTGTGATTTTTCTGATGAAGATGCCTATCTTCATTAAAAGTTTGCTCTCAACTCCGCTGATCTGAGTGTATTTTCCATGAGCATCGTGATTGTCATTGGCCCAACGCCCTTTGGAACTGGAGAAATTGCGTATGCAACTTCTTTTGCTTCATCAAATGCCACATCACCAACCTGCCTGCCATCTTCGAGTTTGTTGGTGCCCACATCAACGACCCAGGCGCCCGGCTTTATCCAGTCGCCCCTGACCATCTCTGCCTTGCCAACTGCCGCAACCACAATGTCTCCTTCCCTCACAACGCTGGGGAGGTCGGCTGTCTTCGAGTGGCATACGGTGACTGTGCAGTTTTTTGAAAGGAGCATCATAGAGACGGGCTTTCCAACAATATTTGACCTGCCAATCACAACGGCCCTCTTTCCGGCAAGGGTTGCACCGTATCTCTCGAGAAGAGCAATTATTCCAGCCGGTGTTGCCGGAAGGAAAACCGGTGAACCGATGGAGAGCCTGCCAACATTGTATGGGTGGAAACAGTCAACATCTTTTGATGGGTCAATCGCCTCAAGGACCGCCTGCTCATTGATGTGTTTTGGCAGTGGCAATTGTGTAAGTATGCCAGTTGTTTCCTTGTCTTTATTCAATTTGTCAATCAGCTCGAGCAATTGCTGCTGGGTTGTTTCTTCCGGAAGATGGATTGTTTCTGAACCCATGCCGAGTTTGTTGCACCTTTTACCCTTCATCCTGACGTACGTTTCGGAGGCGGGATCGTTGCCCACAAGAACGGCAGTCAGTTTGACCGGAAGACCATTTTTGCGAATTTTTTCTACCCTTAGAGCAAATTCTGCGTCCATTTTTTCAGCAAGCAGTTTGCCATCAA
Source organism: Caldisericia bacterium (assembly GCA_017992555.1). Lineage (GTDB taxonomy): Bacteria > Caldisericota > Caldisericia > JAAYUI01 > JAAYUI01 > JAAYUI01. The sequence continues at coordinate 36,296 of JAGOOK010000010.1, forward strand.
GAAGGATTTCCATTGTGTCTCCTCAGATTCCAGTTATAACGCCGTTGTCGTCTACGTCAATGTGTTCGGCGGCCGGCTCTTTGGGGAGACCAGGCATAAGCATTATATCACCGCATATCGCGACCACAAATCCGGCACCAGCAGAGACCTTTGCCTCCCTCACGGTAACTTCGAAGCCCGTTGGTGCGCCAAGAAGGTCTTCGTTGTCCGAGAAGCTGTACTGGGTCTTTGCCATGCAAACCGGCAGATTGCCGTAGCCCATTTCTTCAATGCGCCTGATGTCGGAAGAGGCCCTGGAGGTGAAATTCACCTTTGTTGCGCGATAGATTTCTTTTGCAACTGCCGTAATCTTTTCCTTTATCGGGAGCGAGTAGTCGTAGATTGGCTTGTAGTTTGGCGGATTGTTCTTTATTCCCTCAACAACGTTCTTTGCAAGACCAATGGCACCCTGGCCGCCCTGCTCATAGTTGCTGATTATTGCCGCGCTTGCACCCATCTGCTCACACAGCGAGCAGATCAGCTGGAGCTCAGAATCAAGATCAGTCGGGAACCTGTTGATAGCAATCTGTGGCGTGATTCCAAACTTCTTGATGTTCTCAATGTGTCTGGCAAGGTTTGCAAACCCAATCTTTATGGCCTGGTCATTCGGTTCAAGAACATTCTTCTTGCTCACTCCGCCATTGTACTTGAGCGCCCTTGTGGAGGCCACGATTACAACAGCATCTGGCGGCAATCCCTTGCTTGGGGCAACAATATCAAGGAACTTCTCGCACCCAAGATCAGCACCGAAGCCGGTTTCCTGAACAATGTAGTCACCAAGGCCAAGGGCCAGTCTTGTTGCTATGACAGAGTTTGTGCCATGGGCAATGTTGGCGAATGGGCCACCATGTATGAACACAGGGGTGCCTTCAATTGTCTGGACAAGGTTTGGCTTGATTGCTTCTGCCATCAGTGCGGCAAGTGCACCAACGCACTTCAGGTCTTTTGGTGTTATTGGTTTGTCGTCATTTCCATAGGCACAGACAATCCTTCCAAGTCTGGCTTTAAGATCGGCAAGATCATCAGAAAGGCAAAGGATCGCCATGATTTCAGAAGCTACTGAAATAACAAACCCCTCGTCCCTTACAACGCCATTTGTCTGCCCGCCAAGACCGACAATGACTTCTCTGAGGCACCTGTCGTTGAGATCAACACATCTTTTCCACGGTACATGCCTTATATCAATATTCGGCTCAAGGTCGTACTTGATGAAGTTGTCAATTATCGAAGAGAGAAGATTGTTTGCTGTTGTGACCGCGTGAATGTCACCAGTGAAATGGAGGTTGATGTCGGAACTCGGCACAATAAGCGATTTTCCCCCACCAACAGCGCCACCCTTTACGCCCATGCAGGGGCCAAGCGAAGGCTCCCTGAGGCATACTATCGAATTCAGGCCAATCTTTCTCAATGCATCGCCAAGACCTATCGAGGTGGTTGTCTTTCCTTCCCCAAATGGAGTGGGGTTGATTGCAGTGACAATGATCAGCTTGCCTTTCTTTTCTGATCCATACTTTTTTGCAGTGGCATAGGAGATTTTAGCTTTGTATTTGCCGTAAAGTTCTATGTCATCTTCAGTGAGTCCGAGAACGCCAGCAATTTCCTTAATCGGTTTCATTTTTTCAAGCTCCAAGTTTTACTAGTATGAAAAGCCAAAATATAAAGATTTGAAAAACACAATTTGTAGCGGCATAGATACCCCAAGCCTTAAACTTGCCCTGTCCCTGGATTGGCCACCAGAACTGGAAAAAGACAAGAAGAAGGGCATTGAAAATAACCATCCAGAGATAGCTCTGTCCAAACAGCGAGAACATGAATAGCATAAACAGCGTTGTCGTAACAGCGGCATAAAGGTTTGCCTGGGTTGGTACTTTCTCGCCTGAAAACGCTTTTACTATCAAAGGAAGCAAGAACATGGCAAACGCAAAACACACGACAAACCAGAAAGAGTAAAACCACCAGTTAATATACATTTAGTCCTCCTATTTCTGCGCGCGGAGCTGGTCAATGGTCACAGCACAGGCCTCCTGGGAGAGCCTGGCCAGCTTTTGGCGGTATAACAGCACGGCAATGAAGCCGGCAAAAATGATTAAAGTTATGACAATACCCTGGGCAACAGATGAACCAAACGGAAACTGCTCCAGCATGCTGGCCTGGCTGACCCCAAGCACTGGAAGAACATTGAAGTAGGACATCAGTACATCCATGACAATTTTTGCAATTATCGCCAGAGTAAAAACGGCCCAGGTTTTCATTCCTTCATGCGTCTGCCTTCTGAAAGACCAGAGGACCCAGATCACAAGGGCAAGCGTTATTACCATTCCCATCCCTCTCTGAAGGAAAGGAACAGTCAGATCGTAAATGGCAAGCGAGGTTGAAGGATAGACGCCTGGCAGTGGTGCTCCATACATGACAGGAACATTGCTGGAGCCGATCCCGAAAAGACTTGTAAAGCCAGTGTATGCTGACAGCAATGGCTCGACCATTATATAACCCACTGCAAAACCATAAAGCTCTCTTGGGGTTATCGTCTTCATCTCGGCTATTGATCTGGAGAAATAGAGTCCTATTACAACAATGATTGCTATTATGGCCACACCGGAGAGCGTTGGAACAAGATAGCTGTATGGGCTGTTTACCAGTTTTGCAATGTTGCCCCTGGCAATCTCGCCAATGATCTGGCCCACGAAGTTTGAAACAAGAAAGATCATGGCACCCCAAACCATTACACGCATATTTTTCTTGCCAACGCTCACAATCGCAGCAATGGCAAGCAAAAGGAAAAGTATCGGTCTCAGTGAAGCCACCCATGGGATTTCTTCTTCAGTATAACTTATGGCAACCGCCTGGCCGGTCGTCTTCTCTGATTCGATTATTGCCCTGAATGTTCCTGTCTGCCCGGCCTTTTGGCTGAAAACAACAGGATTATCAAGTTTCTGTCCCGATGAAATTCTGGCCGTATAAAGCTGTTTGCCATCTGGGGCAAAAACCTTTGCGGTAAGAGTGCCGCTCTCATAGGCTCCGTGGAAGCTGAAGTTAATTTTTTGCGAGGAGTCCTTTGCTTCCTGGATGGCTTCTGATGCTATTCCAGTAAAATTTGTGAACCCAGTATCGTATTTGGGGTTTATCTGGATAATGCCGGAGGCGTTCTCACCCAACACCTCTACTTTAAAAACGCCTGGCTCTTCTGAGGTTTTGGCAAATGTGAAGATGCCCCAGGTTGCCCTCTCGGCTTCACTCTGGTTTTTCTGGAATTCGGCATTTGAAAGGAGTGTGCCTTCTTCAATGGTTTTCCCAGAGGGAGTTTCAATCCTGTATTTCAGTGCACCCGAAGTTTTCCTGAAATTGATTTCAAAAGCCAGCGGGAGCTGGCCTGAAGAAACAATCATCTTTGAAGAAAAAGCAGTCCCGTTTACATTGGAAAATTCAAGGGGACGCTTTGAAGCGAGCGGTGATTCGACTTTTGCTGTACAGCCTGCCAGCAAAACCACGGTAGCCAAACAAAAAACCACAAATGATATTTTTCTCATTGTACCCATGATATTGAGGAAAAGGGTTAATGTAAATTATTTCCATAAACAAGTCATAATTGGGAAATTTTTACGCTGTGTTTTTTATTCACAGTAATCAATGGCTTATTTTCTTTTTGCAACCAGAAAGTTAACTAATGTAAACTATTTGCCATAAAAGACGCCAAATATAATCATATAGTTCATTTAGAAACATAAAGTCAAAACAGCTATATAAGATTGCATATATAGCCACATATTGGCCATATAAAACAAAATACCATCAGTACTAAGTTTTTTGGCAAAAATATTTTTCAACATCGACGCAATGAGCATCGGGCTTGAATTGTCAGATAAAGTGTTATATGATTGCTTATCATGAGGAGAATAGTGCCCGTCGTATGTACTATTTTAATAGCTGCGATTCTTTTTTCGCTGAATTTTTCAGCCCCTTTCCCAACGCAAGCCAGACAGAATTTGGTCACCTGCATTGTCGAGCTCACCGACTATACGGGGCGGGGTGAAACAAGCTCAATATTGACTGCCAGCCAGCACAAAGGGTTCCTTGAGGCACTAAAAGATGATTTTCCAACGGCATCGGTCAATTTTGAGTATTCGATGCTCTCCTCTGGTTTTTCAATAAATGTTGCACAAGACGAGATAAATGACCTGGCATCACTCCCCGATGTGGAACACATCTATTTCACAAAATTTTATTATCCAGTACTTTTTGAGTCTGTAGAAAGTACCAGGGCAAAGGAAGCCTGGGATTTGAAAGATGGCCATGGACAACCGCTAACCGGCAAGGATGTGCTTGTTGGCATTGTCGATTCCGGCATAAGCTACGACCATCCATCACTCTCAGGGGGGTTCAATCCTGACTCAAAAGTCTGCGTTGGCTACGACTTTGCAAACATGGATGACGACCCGATGCCAGAGCCAGGACATGTTGGTTGGCATGGAACACACTGCGCAGGAATTGTTGCTGGTACCGGACTCCCCGGAGTTCCCGGTTCAGACCCAGCTCCAAGCGGAATAGCACCCGATGCCAAGCTTGGTGCCTACAAAGTCTTTGGCAAAAGTGGCGGGGCAAGAAACGACAGGGTAATGGCCGCGATAGAGAGAGCCTACAAGGACGGATGCAAAGTAATATCCCTGAGCCTTGGAAGCAACTACGTCTGGGCAGACGAGCCAGTTTGCAAGCTGATAGACAGGGTGGTCGAAAATGGCGTTGTCGTAGTAGCTGCGGCTGGAAACGATGGCGACCTGTCAAGGGATGAACTCCCATACAAAGTAATCTCGCCTGGTGGGGCAAAAAATGCAATATGCGTCGGGGCCGTTGATGATTCACAGTACCCGCACCTGGTGGCCGGCAATGTTGATTGCCTGCCAGAATACCTGACCTATTCGAAACCCATAGAAGATCCCATAACAGGCCCACTGGTTTTTTGTGGCCTTGGAAAAGCTGATGACGTAAAAAACCTTGATCTCACAGGCAAAATTGCCCTCATCAAAAGGGGCGACAACACATTTTTTGACAAAGCAAACAATGCGCAATTAAAAGGAGCATTGGCATGCGTTATTTTCAACAATGAGGAGGGGGACGTACAGGGAACGCTTGGCTCTTCAGATATCACGATCCCTGTTGTCGGCGTGTCGAGTGAAACAGGCGACAAGTTGAACGGATTTGCCTCTACCGGTAACAACGCGACCCTGGACGTCAAGAGCAAGCTTGGCCTGATGGCTGATTTTTCCTCCCAGGGCCCGACAAACGATTTCAGGCTAAAACCGGATGTTTCTGCACCCGGTGTCAACGTCCTCTCGGCTGTCGGCAGCAACAGCTATGTAAAAATGTCTGGAACAAGCATGGCCACTCCAATGGTTTCTGGCGCATGCGCCATACTCATCCAGGCCCATCCTGAATGGACACCGTTTGATGTGAGGTCAGCAATAATAAACTACGCTGTTCCACAAAAAGACAAAGAAGGGAATTCGCACCCGGTCCTCTCGCAGGGCACCGGAAGGATCGACATTGTTTCATCTATAGGCGCCAAGGCGCTCTTCCGCCCGACATCAGTTGACCTTGGATATATAAAATCCGACTCCGCCGCATCGGTAACGATCAGAAACATCACAAAAACCCAGCTCAAGGTAACAGTGACCAACGAGCCAGAAGGCGGGCAACCCGCAAAAATCGGCGAAATCACGCTCAAAGCGTCAGAATCCAGACTTTTCACCACCAATATCACGCCAGACACCTCAACGGCTGGTGCACACGCGGGTTATCTTGTTTTTGACTATGGCGACTCAAAGGCCAGGGTGGCCTACCTCTACTTCACGGGAGATAAACCCAATCCCCCAACAGTTTCCGCTGTAGAAATGCCTTTGCCGGCCTTCTCGCCCAATGGTGACAGAAGGGGCGATTATCTGAGTGCAACAGTGTCCTTGAACAAAATGGTGGACGGTTTTGAGCTGGATTTGACCGATACAAACAACAAAATCTTGACCATACTTGATTATTCATACGGGACCCAGGGTGGTGGAATGTGGGACCTCGGCTGGGACGGCAGCATAGAAGGAATGAAGATCCAAGACGGAGTTTACAGGATACACCTCTACACCCTAGCAACCGGAAGAGACCCAAAGGAACAGGCAAACTGGGAACACTTTGGGCCAATCGAATTCATGGCCACAACAAAAGCTCCATTGATTCAACTGAATGCAACAAACGGGAAATTCTACAACCTCGATGGGCCTGTGACCCTTTCTGGCTCAATCAAGGACCCGCTCTTTGATTTCCAGGGACTTGGTGAAAAGGCCTTTGAAATGGTCGTTCTAAACTCTGAAAAACCATTGGAAATTAAAGAGGACGGCAGCTTTAGCTTTCAGACTGCGCTCAAGAAAGGCGACAACTCTATTTCAATAACTGTCCTGAATATAGCAGGTTTGAAAACAATCCTTACAATTAACCTCCAGTCTCTCAGAAAAGCAGAAATTTCCTGGGACAACACTGGCATCACCTTGAACGGCAAAAAAATTGCCGACATTTTATTCAAGATTATCGACAATGAGATAATGATTGATGCTTCAAAACTTGGCCTTCTTGTCGATGGAATAGTATTTGACAAAAAAGGGCAGAACCTGACTTTCACGCTCGACAAGAAAGCTGTCCTGATGATGATTGGGCAACCATTCATTATAGTGGATGGCAAAGTGTTATTCTGCAATCCGCCTGAAGCAAAAGACAATGTGGTAATGATTCCTCTTGGAGCATTGGTAACCGCTTTCGGCGGAGACGTTGGAGATTCGAAAGCAACAATCGTCTGGAGGGGTGATTGAACTGGATTGATTACATCTTCCTAGCTTTTGTTCTATACATGGCCATCAAGGGGTTCATTATAAGATTTTCCGGTGCAATCCTCGGGAGTCTTGCAACGCTCATCGCCTGGATTGCAGCATTTTTACTAGCCGCCCCAGTAAAGAATCTCCTCCAGTCATTATTTGGTGTCGTCTCGTGGCTGGCATCACTGCTCTCTCCCGCCATACCAGGAACACCGCTCCAGGGCTGTTCAACTGTTGCAGATGCGCTGGTCAAATGCGGTCTTCCACCATGGGCAAAGGGAATGTTGGGAAGGGTTGTTGACCAGGGATACGTGATTTCAACAACTGGCGACCTCATTTCCTACTGGGTCGCAAACACGATAATCGTAGTGGTAGTATTCATGCTATTGCTCATGATAATCGGATTTTTCACAAGGATGCTGGTTGAAAGAACCAAGCTCTCACTCCCACAGGAGGGTTTTATCCACGATTTTGACAACCTCCTTGGTGGAGCAACCTATGCCCTCCTCGCCTTTTTTATCGGGTTTGGCATCCTGGCCATTTTTGCAGCTCTTTTCCCCGCGGGTGTTGCTGACAAGTCGCCTGTGGGAACTTATGTTTCACAATCATTCTTCGGAGGTCTGGTCTATAACAACTTCTTGGGAATTCAAACAATTTACGGCTCAATCACTCGCCTTGTGCTTGGCTATTAGCCTAATACTTCCCTTCACCATATCAGCAAGCAAAGAACCTGCTATAAGGGTCGGGCTGGGATCAATTGCCAAAGAATTCACCATTGGCGGGACAGACCAGTTCTCTGTCATCGAGGCGTCCAGCGGGAAGGTCGCATGCACCCTCCAGAAGGAAACAAAATGCCTCGTCCAGGACGGTGAAAAGGCAGTTTATTCGGTATTTATAGATACTTTCTACACAAGCACTGACGCAGAAAATTTTGCCAAAACACTGCTTTCAAGGTTCCCAGCTGGTACTGGTTACAACATCGTTTCACAAAAAGGCGTTTTTTCACTCGAGATTGGCGAATACTCGACAGAGGACGAGGCGAAAAATGCCATAAAATCTTTCCTGTCCGATCTTCCAAAAGCAGCGGTCGTTGCACATGCTGGTTTGACAGTGAAAATTGGCGACAACATCGTCATACATCCTATCGTGACTGGAAAGGCCACAAAGATATTCGCCATTGAAATAAAGCAGGGGCAATATGCAAAATACAACAGCAGGAGATACAGGGGGACCCTTGAGTTGTTTTATTCAAACGAAAAATTTGTAATGGTCAACACCCTCCCCTTCGAAGATTATCTGAGGGGTGTTGTTCCAGCAGAAATGCCGGCACTGTGGCATATAGAAGCGGTCAAATCGCAGGCTGTAGCAGCCAGGACATACGCAATACGCTACATCGACAGGCCGACAAACTACGTCTATGACATCTGTGCAGACACCGGTTGCCAAGTTTATGGTGGTCTGGACCGTGAACAACCGCAATCAAACAAAGCAATTGATGAAACAAGGGGAATGGTGGCCATTTACCAGGGAAAACCCATAGATGCAGTATTTTTTGCCAACTCCGGTGGCTACACCGAAAATTCCGAGTATGTTTTTTCAAGTCCGACACCATACCTGAAAGGCGTCCCTTCGCCAGGCGAGGAGGAATCGCCACGCCACACATGGTTCAAAACAGTGCCCATGGAGGAGTTCCAGGAGATATTCAAGCCACTGGTCAAAACCGACATAGGCGAAATAATCGACTGGAAACCAACCAAACTCGGTGTTTCTGGAAGGACCTATGCAGGTACTGCCATCGGAACAAAAGGTGAAGCCAAGGTTTCAGGTGGAACCGTAAGGTCGGCATTTTCACTCAACAGTACCTGGTTTGATGTGGTTTTTGCTTCAGGATTTATTGTTTTTTGCGGAAGAGGATGGGGCCACGGCGTCGGGCTCTCGCAGTACGGTGCCAAGGCCATGGCGCAATCCGGGAAAACGTATTCCCAGATTATATCCCACTACTATCAGGGGGCATTACTCACAAAATGGTATTAAACCACACATCTGATGAAACGTATTTAAGTTTGACCGGCAAAAGAGTGGTATTTATAAACCAATACGTATTTTTTCTTTCCGTAATAGGTTTTCAAAACCAAGTGTTTGGGAAGGAGGAATTATGAAAAAACTGGCAACGTTTGCATTGCTGTTTTTTCTTGTTTTGGGTGGGTTCTACAAGGCGGCATTGTCTCAGGACATGGCGACCCTGTGGATATCACCCCAGCTTGAGTGTGTAACAGTGGGTTCTGAGATCCTCGTGCAGGTGAAGATAACGGAATGTCCC
>JAGOOK010000011.1 GCA_017992555.1 Caldisericia bacterium
CAGACACCATTAGGGAACACCGAAGGGGCATCGCAAAAACCTATGAGGAACTCCTCGGAACTAGCAAATTTGACCCTACAAACCCAAAGCATGCCACATACGCCCAAGCAATCAACCTTGAAAACTACCTCTATGTTGGAATGCTCTCCCTTGGCGTTTCACTCTCGATGATTGGCATCGGACTCTTCATGGTAATGATGGCCATTGCAATGCTTTTGACAGGGCTTGCGCTTTTGCCGGAAAAAGCCAAGGTAGCCTAAAAACCTCTTTCTAACTCGTCTGGCTAGTGTTTCGTCGGTCAGACGAGTTTTTCTTATTTGTGACGCAATGACCCGAAGGCCGGCAACCCGGCCGATTTCCCAAGGGCCCGCGGCCCGCAGGGCGATGTTGTCAGGATAAACAATTTTGTGAGGCTGGTGCGAGGTGGGGACAAGAAAACCGTTTAAGTTTAAATAACATCGGCTCCCTCTTTTTGAATTCTGGTGCATTGTTTGCATGCAGATGCTCTTCGGGTATAATGGCAACCTATGGGAAGGGCAGAAAAAATCGCAAGCTGGACAAAAGAAAACAGGTTTTTTGTTGTTGCCGGTGTTTTGATCGTACTTTGTGTGATAATTGTTATCCCAATCTTTGCCCAATCATTGAATCGATCTGATGGCGATTATTCCACACCTGCGCTTTACCTGTTTTCCACGATAGCCCAGACAATGGGTGCAATCCTGGGGATTGTTTGCGCGGCATTCTTTGCCATTTTCGCAAATATGCGCGCATCAAAAGATGATCCAACGCTTGAGGTATCAAAAAGATTGCTGGTGAGGGACCAAAGTTTCTTGTCTGCTTTGGGTTTTGGCTTGATTACGATTCTGGTTGCCGTTGTTTCACTCATTATTTTATATTTTTCTTCGAACAGCCAAAACCTTTCGGGATTTTTTCTAACAAACGTAGCTTTGATCAATTTTACGCTTGGTCTTTTGTCAATAGCATTTTTGCTGGATTTTGTAATCAATAAAATTCGTCTTTATATGCACCCAGTTCATCTATTTGATTATTTGTATGAAAAACACAAGGACACTAGAGATATTAATAAAGCAATTGATATTGCAGAACTTGGATTGTTGTTGGTCGGAATGGCTATAGACAATAAAAATGCTGAAAATAGCTTGATTTATATAAGTAGTGTTATAAATTTAAATATGGATAATCATAAAGCTTTTTTAGATAGTGATACTTATGAACATTTGAAAAATAAAATCGAAGAAGATATTTGTCACCTCCAAAATGAAGATCAGGCTTATTATTGGAGTAATATGATAAAACCAATCACATTGTTTATTCGTAATAACATTATAACATCCTTTATCAATAATAAAGATATCGCTTGTATTTATCTTGATTATGTAATAAATATTGGAAAATTCGATTTTATTCTGAAAAAAGCATACATCCATGATAAATATTATTGTTATTATGATAAAATTGTTGAAAATTTAGATGATTTCTTATGTGAACCTATTAAAGAATTTCCTGAATACAATTCATTAAATAATCTAGATAAGCAAACCTTAATAAATATAATAGATAGAATTTCTGATTATAACTATAAGTTTTTATATGATTTATTACATAAATATTATTATCTGTATAATTATACATCTATGATGTGCAATATTAAATTCCCCAATTTAAGAACTGAAGATATAGAATTTGATAACCCAGTTGCAATAAAATTCAAGCTCCTATTCACTAATTCATTTTATACCTTAATGCTACTCCACTCATTGTTTAGAGTCGAATCGGAAATTTATCAAAAAGTATATGTTTATTTTAAAAGGATTACAGATATTATAAATGAACATTTTAGAGAAATAAATAATAATAATTCATTAAAAAGTGTATGCGATACAATCTTATATAATATTATATACAGTTACAAAATGGAGACAAGATTTGATTACTCTTATATGCTTCTATTATTACTAAATATATGTGAAACTTTACCCCCTGGGCTGATTCAAATGTACGAATATGAAGATATTGCTAATAAATTTGATATTACTTTTGCTTATTTTCTTTTTGTGAAAATTGACAAAGAAAATAATGATAAAAGCTTCTCATTTTTCATGGATAAACGTCTGAGTGAATTTCTTGGTGGGAGCATGAGTCCTAACATTTATGAAAAGATAAGAGAGAAATACGAGAAGAACAAACCATTTATAGATCAATATGTTTCTAATATGTACCTGAAGAATATGTTCTATTAGAAACTCCCGTTACCACCACCCCGGCAAAAATCAGCAGTCCGCCAACAAGCACGTTCAGACCTATCGGGTCGCCAAGGAATGCCCAGGCGATAGGTTAATTTTCGTCTTCTTTGGCCACTCTTCAGATTTTATTAGTTTATTGAAGATTTGCAGATATTGGATTGGGGGAGATGAAGCAATTTACTGCGTTTATGTTGTAACCTATCTCCCCCACACAGTCACAACAATGGCCTTCTGCTGGTCAAGAGCAACAGGAGTACCATCAAAAAGAGGTCTGGGGATTCCATCATATTCGGATAGTGTAGACTTCTCTATGTCAAGTAGTCCGTTTGATTCGATGATGAGCGCAAAGCAGTCATCCCCTTCTTTTTGGTCCTCATACAGGATTGCTGTTTCGGGTTGTGGCCCTGGAAAACTGAATTCTTTTGATTCTCCAGGTTCAAGTGAAATATCAATCTGATTTCCATTTGCGGCCGCCAGGAGTGGCGGTGAGCCATTTTTGCCCCATCCTGTCAGGTAACCTTTGCCGGAAAATGTTTTGTCGGAGGTGTTGGAGATCAGGAAAGAAGAGCTGCCCGTCCTTTTTATGGAAAAAGTGGAGCATGGCAAAATCTGGCAATAAACTCCATCTCCAAGTTTTTTGGGGCTTGTATCCTTAAGTGAAAAAATGTTGCTGGTCTTTTTTTTAAAAGGGCCAAAATATCTTTGAAGATATTTCCCGTCAGGGCTGAAAATCCCTGTGTCAGTAATTACAACATCACCATAAGAGTAGATTCTTGAAAATTCTTTTTCAAAATACTGGATTTTTGTGTCTTCCCTGGTCTTAAGGTTACGCTTGTAAAGCCAGTATTTATTGTTGACATCATATTTGGCAAATGTCAGAAACTCGTCCTCAAGTTCAATAAAGGTACCATCCATGTTGTATCTTACCCCGTAGTTCTCAACTACATGGATTTTTTTCTCGTTTCGCAGAATCAGGTATTCAGAGCCAGGCTCAATGTATGCCTCTCCTTTATATGCAATCTTTTGCACCATCCTTCCGCTTACAGCATCCAACCATGCCACTTCTATATTACCACTCCTTTTTGCAATAAATACTGATTTCCCGCATGCGTATATTTCTAGGGAATCCTTGTAATCTTTGCTAAAATCATTGTCATATCTCCAGAGTTCGTGCCCAGTCATGCTGTTTAGGCACACAAAAGTTTTGTCGCCAAGAAAATATGACGTATTACCATACATGAAAGTTTTTTTGGGGTGGAATTCCAGTGACGCGACATTCTCCTGCCCCTGCTCGAGCTTCTCCATGTCAAAATATGAGAACGAAATTTGACCATCTTTTGGTAATGTGCCTATCAGCATCTTGTTTTTATCATAAAAATTGTAATTTTCACACTTTGTTATTTGTGTCGACCAGGTCACATCCATTTTTGGTCCAAATTCCTCAAGGATCGCCTTCTCCGGGTTGTTGATATCGGGTATCACTGCCCAAATGTTGTTATCGTATACAAACGAAAAGAACTTCTTTTTGTCAGGACAGCTTGCACTTTTTATGATCTTTCTTGTGTTTGTGTCAAACAACATAAGGCCTTCATCTGGCCAGACAAAGAGCCTGTTGCCTTCCAGATCAAAATTCTTTATGCCATACCAATCTTCTTCGTCTAGTCTGTATAATACTTCACCAGTATCTGGATCAAAAAGACAATAATTGTATCTGCCTCTCCCATTGTACTCGCATGTTGCATAGTCTCCGTTGAATTTTAGAATATGACATGTTGTCATGATGGATATTACCTCTTTTGGCAGAACAATGTTGCAAGAGGAAACATATTCTCCATCAATAGTAATTTTTGTGGTCCTGAAATCATGGCTTAGTGGGGATGGAGAGATGATATAGTAATAGTCGCCGTCCCCGAATATCTGACTATAGGTAACTATCTTGTCAGTGTTTGAATAATTAAAGAACCTGCTTACATCGGCAATAACTTTGCCAGTTGCCAGAGAAAAAATTACCCTGCCATCGATAAGCCTGTCGTTGTTTATATCAAAATAGTGACCAGCGTAGAAATCAAAGCTTTGCCCTGTGGTGATATTATACAGATAATTAGCCTTGTACCCTGGCCCCTCCAGGATTATTTCAATCCAACTTTTTGCAATCCAGATTGCATCTACATAATAGTATTGCTTGTCAAGCTCCAGCTTGCCCAGACTCTGGATTGTGCCTTTTTGCAGCTTGTAGAAATAAATGGTTTTGGTTTTTATGTTTTCTATTGCATATACGCCATCACCCAGTGAAATCACCTTCTTTTCTAAATCCACGTTCCTTTTGTAAGGGCTATCGCCAAGAAAATATTGTGTTTCACCATTGAGCTGAAAGAGATCAATATGCCGATATTCTTGTTCTGATAGGCTATATTCGGTGTTTTGATAATAGAAGTCCAGAGAAATTCTTAATTCTCCTTCCTTGTCGTACCCTCCACCAAGGGGGTTCCTGTTGGAAGTGAAGTTGATGTCTTTGTCAAAATATTTCCATCTCTCATGGCCGTTTTTTGAAATATGGACAGATAGGTCGCATGGAAGGACCGGCTTGGTATTCTCCACAGAGTTCGCTTTGTATGTTTGGTTGCTAGCAACACACGCCAGGCATGACAGTATTGCAAAAAATTTCTTCATCTACCTCCCCCACACAGTCACAACAATGGCCTTTTGCTGATCAAGAGCAACAGGAGTCCCATCAAAAAGAGGCCTTGGGTCTTTATCATACTCAGACAAAACAGACTTCTCCCTATCCATCAGCCCATTAGACTCCACAACAAGAGCAAAATACTTCCCTTCACCCTTCTGATTATGCTCCATCAAAGGTGGTTCAGGAAGCTTAAAGCTAATCTCCTGTGACATCCCAGGAAGCAGAGGCCCTAACTTATGCCTTGGTTCATTTAGCTTCGCAAACACAGGTGCCTTTCCATCATCCCCCCAAGAAACCAGATACGCCTCTCCCTTTAGCACAAGGTCTCTTTCATCCTCCCTTGTATTCCTGAACTCAAAGCTAACCTCATCCACCTCACCTGCTCCACCCTTGCCATCACCTCCACCCTTCCCGGTCCTTTTGACCGAGAATGACGGGCATGGGGAGAGCTTACCGATTAAACCGCTTGGGATTTCGGCGATAGTGGAAGGAACGTATGCGGTTGCAGAAGGCTGGATATATTTTTCAGTGATACCAAGGATTGGGTAAAAAGCTTGCCCATGCCTTGGGAGAGCAAGCCAGGACCCAAGGCCGCTCTGGACAAGATCTCCTCCAAGCGTGCAAAGTTTGCCACCAAAAAGATGGTAATCATCAAATTTTGCTTGTCGCTGATACACTCCTTCAGGGAAGAGCATGTATTTTCTATTTTTTGTTTTCACATCAAACAATAGTAATCTGTTGTCATCCTCCCCGCTGTAATTATGGCAATAAAGGTACAACAAGCCGTTCTCGAAGGCAATAAAACTGCTGTCCTTGATAACATCTGGTTGTGACCCATTAAAGTAATTGACATAAGTGTCAGAAGAATTGTTCAATACAATCATGCTGGAATCAAAGCAATCTACTTTTATTCTTAGTCTGTTTGCTTTTTCTTGTGCACTCACATGAGCCTCGTAAAGACGTGTCATTTTTTGTACATCGATACAGGTGATGTAGGCCAGCAAACCTTTTTGTGTTCCATAGCGGACAATTGTCAAAACGTTGTTTTCCAGGAGCAGTTCCGTTCTTGTTGTTTCCCAGCCGGCAGTTTTTATGCCCTCTATGCTTGCTAACAATTTCCCGTCATTCAAATCAAAACATTCTATGCTGCTAAATCCTTTGCAAACATATATTTTCCCATCATAAACCTTGAATTGCCCAGTATTTTCCATAAAAGATTCTGTATTGATAGTCAATTCTTTATAGTAATCGCCTTTGGACCCTATTTTATAGCTTCTCTTTTTTATTTCTGTGTCAAATATCCCTTTTTCGTTCTTTTTTGAGACAAGACTAATTCCCACTATGTCACCATTATCAATTACATACTGATCCATTGTGCCCACAATTGTGTTGGTGAATGTCTCCGGCGAGTAATTGCCATCCAATTTGTAGAAACATGATTGTCCATCGTCTGTCCTGTAGCCAAAGAATATTTTGCCCCCAGCATCCAGAAATATTGACTCTTTTGGGAAATGTATCTCTTTCACAAGCTTGATAGGGTCTGTGCTCCATATTTTTATCAGATTCGAGATTGTTGCCACACGAGTTGGATCTGAAACTGCAACTGCATAGTTGTTTACGGTGAAAACATTCTCGCCAACTTGGAATTCGTGTTTTATTTCAAGCGTATCAATGTCGCGTATTGAATAGCGCAATATGTGGGATTCCTCCGTTCTGCCAATTATCAGAAGGTTTTTCACAAAAGTGTCATTGATTGTCACTGGAACCTTGAAATCAAACTCTTTTCTAAACAGCAGTTTGCCATCAAAAGAAACTCTTGTAAGGGATGGTTTTGGGTTTTTTACCTGGGTTGGATACACCGGGTTGAATATATAGTCGACATAGCCGTCCTTTATCTTGGTTATGTTTGCTTTGATTCCAAGCCTGGAAAGATTGGCTGTGACCTTCCTCTCCTTGATGCTGTAAATTTCTTGTGTTGAGGCCATATATTCGTCATTAAATGCGACAGGAGGGCCATATAAGGGGGAATATATCACCTTCATGGTTTTGACGTCTACAAGCCCTGATAGCTTGCCAACTTCACCCCAAAAGATGTCTTTTGAAATACTGGTTATGGAACTAGTTGCAGGTGTTTTCAAACTTGAGACTGTATTGCCAGTGTCCATGTCAATGAAGCCAAGATTGATCTGGCCATCACTCAATGGTTCTTGCTGGATGGCATATCCCAATTTTGGGCTATAGCCACACCATTCTCCAATCAGGAACGATTTGTCTTGTAGCTTTATTATCTGTGGATTGCCAGAAAAGAATGTGTCCCAGGAAAAATCTCTGTGCAATACATTGTAAGGGTATGGGATACTTGATGGTTTTTTGACTGGCAAATTGATGATTTGTGTCTGCCCATAATATGGATCGTAATATTCCATCATTGCCTGATTCAGTGTTTCTTTTATATTTGTAACTTCACAAAGCTGGCAGTCCATCACCAGGCCGGATGGATATTTGTCCTTACCAATGATAGAAAAGTTGCCACCAAGAGCATTGCAGTCTGATGGCAAGAATGGCGGCAGGATTTTTTGGTTTGGTTCATCCAGGTAGCCAGCCGTTGCATTTTGGCTACCAAACGAGAATGGCGCAAGAAATATCACCAGTGCAAGCAGTATTGATGTTGTTTTTGGTGAAAAAAGGACCAATTTACGCATTTCCCCTCTCCATTTTCAAAATGACCAAAAGCCTGTTTGCCTTTGGCACAACTCATACCATTGTGATTTTTGCTTCCTATCACTAATACCCTTCGGGCTTTTTTCTGGTTTAAGTAGAGACAATCTCTAGCAATTATATCGGACAATTAATGATTATTATTCATCGCATTCTTCCGGGAATATTTTAGTAGCCCACTCCTTTTATGAAATGTGAATTTATAAAATAATAAGCTAAATTCACATTTAGTTCATTATTGATTTACTTTAGTCGTTTATTTTTTTTCTTAATATGTTAATTTTGCTGTGGCATAATAAAAATGAAAACCATAATCCGAAGAAGTATAATTTTATGGGCATTATTTTTTTGTGGGGACATTGATGAATGGATGGGAGGAGAAAAATTATGAAGCTGGAATATGTGCTGGCGTATTTTTTGGTTGTGGCTATTATGGTGAGTTGCGGAGTAAAGGAAGATTCTTCCAAACCTGAAACCATGCAAGAAACACAAAAAACACAACCTGAAAAGGAACATGAGAAAGGAACCAATACCCAAGAACTCCCATATGAAGAGATTCCATTCATATCTTCTTATGGAGAAAAAATTGAGCCTAAAAAATCAGAAGAGATCAAGTCTAAAGACAAATACTGGAAGTTCGAGAGAAAATATGAACCCAAATCTAATGAGAAGAAAACCTCACTTTACAATGCTCCAGGTTTTGAAGGAAAGGGAGAATTGGCGAAAAAATGGACAACTACTCTCGAAGAGCTAAAGGCTTGGCATATAGGCGCATATCCCCAATCATGGCAATTTGACCGCTCAATCATAGACCCAAAAACAGGAAACATCCTTCAACATAATGCTCCCCCCGCTGGTGAAACCGATGGCAAACGAGTGTATGGAATTGATTACAATAGGGGCTTTTTGCCTTTGGATTGCTGGGAGCTTGATAACTATAAGCATTTATGGGATGGTCCCTGGGCTCTTGCTGGTGAACATCATATATCTACCATCAAAGGTGCTCTGTTGCATGCCAGTCGGCCAGGGCCAGCTTTCATCTACAGATTAGATCCGGAAACTGGTCAAACACTCTGGCAGCTAAAAAGCTCTGGTGATTCCGGATATGCCAAGTGGTGTTCTTCTGATAACTATTTCATTGCCTCAATCAACTTCACAGAAATAGATTCAGACTCGAAGATGATTAAATCCTATGTTTTCAGAATAGATCCAATCACGGGGAAAAATGACAGCATTGAACTGTCACGCAAGGGTGTCCAAGGAATGGCTTGCATCGGCAACAACCTTTGGATCCAAACAGTAGATGCCCACCTTTTGTGTGTCGATTTGACAACCATGAAGGAGACAAAGGACATAAAAATCAATCATAGCTCATCTAATCTAGATAAATCATTAATTTCTTGGATTGAAAACTTGACCTATCAAACTGGGAATAAGTTATTGTTGGTAATCTATTCAAATTCAGATAGAATTCCATCCGAGTACATCTTATTTGATACCCTCAGTGGTCGCCAAACAGTTCTCAGCAAGCCTGCTCCAGAAACATCCAACTACATCCCAAAAGTTAGCATAATAAATGGCTCTCTGATATATCAGGATTCCCCCACCCAACTCCGTGGTGTAGACCCTGACACACTGGAAACCCTATGGTGGATAGACAAGAAAAACCTTGGAGAGAATGCCCATGTTGCCTGGCTTGACTGGCGTGGAGTGTGCGTCATCTCTGACACCAAAATAATGTGTTTCGGGCCAAAATGATTAATAATCCCTGTTTTCGTACTTTTCCAATCTCAATATGAATTTATCCCAAGCTGAACAATAGACACGTCATAAAATTCAGAAATCCAAACCGAACCCTAGACACTCCCTAAACGTTAGGTAAATGGAAGGAGAGGCAATCGGGTTTGGATAAAAGTATCAGAGCAAATATGCTAGAATGAAGAATAGCATTGAAATCAAATAAAATCATTTGCATAAATTGAAGCAAGGGGAAAATATGATAGCAAAGCGGGTCATGCTCACAGTGGTTCTAATAACAGTATTTGTTCTGGGTGGTCCGAGCCAGGTTGTGAAAAACATGGAACCGGCCTGTGACTGGCCCTGCTACAGAGGCAACCCCCAGAGAACAGGCGCATCAGAATGTGGTCCCAGGAGCAGTGAGTTGGAGATTGCCTGGACACATGACAATGGAGAGTGGGGATACAATGACCCTTCTGTCTCAGGTGGAAGGGTCATAACCCCATTCAAACATGGGGAAGAACGTGGCCTGGTTTGCCTTGATGCAAAAAACGGCTCGGAGATATGGAAGAAGCAGTTCACTGGCAAAGGTGACATCGAGACGCCACTGATTGTTGGAGACAAACTGTTTTGCTCGGTATATGACAGGTTCGTGTGTATGAATGCCACAAATGGTGATTTGCTGTGGGGGTACGAAGACAGCTTTTGCATGCCCCCTTTATACCTCAACGGTTCTGTCTTTGGCTGCAGCAGCTCCAAGGATCTGTGCTCCATTGATGCGCAGAATGGAACATTGAACTGGAGCAAATCACTTGACGGAGGCTGTTGTGTATCGGCACCATCCGTATTCAACAACCAAATATACATCTCTGATGGCTTTGGAGTATTACATTGTCTTGAGATAGAAAAGGGCAACACAATATGGACAAAGAAGTTCGGTGAATTGGGATTGACAACCCCAGCCTTCTATGATGGCAAGCTATTTGTTTGTGGTGCGACAGACCTGTACTGTCTTGACCCTGCAACAGGCAACCAGATATGGAATGTGGTAGCAGACACTGACATCTTTGATCCCACATTCTCTGATGGCAAGATGGTGTTTAGTTGTTACGATGGACACCTCCACTGTCTGGAGGCAAGATCTGGTAAAGAGCTCTGGATAAATGACACTATCACAAAATACCCAATCACCATAGAAGAATTTACACCCACGATCTCCAATGGAATGATATTCATCGGGACCACTGCAAGAGACCTGGCAATTGTTGATCTGGCAAGCGGAAAAGAGATAAAAAGAATTAGAATAGACAGTGGTGCAGCAAATGAGGTTGTAGTTGCTTGCGGCAATCTCTACGTTAATACCTACTCAAAGACTATCTGTCTGAGACAAAAACCTGTTATTTCAAGTATAACCATCGAGAAGCCCGACCACACCTTAAAGGTTGGTGAACGGTACCAGTTCAGGGCAAAGGCGTATGATGAGGATTCGGAAGAGATTGTTAACCCATACCTCACTTGGTCTGTGGAACCAGAGGATGCAGGCATCATGTCCAGTGACGGCTTCTTCTTGTGCAGAAAACAAGGAACATGCAAGATCATTGTCACATCACAGGATAAGGCAGCATCTATAGAGATATCTATCGACAAGGGAGTGGACATTGGGTTGCTCTCCGATTCTGGTTGTGACTGGCAAATGGACAGAGGAGACCTGCAAAGAACCGGATCATCGAATGGTGGACCAAAAACAGCAAAGCTGGGATTGCTGTGGAAAAAAGACAAGCATAGGATATTTACCATCTGCTCAGGGAGAATATTGGGTGATGGCCCAGGTCCTGGGTTGATTTGTTTTGACGAAGACTTGAACATAATTTGGAAATATATCACTGAAAAGGGTGTTGTAGATGCTGGGGTAATTGATAAAAGAGTTATTTTTTCATCACCAGGTGAAGGAGTAATCTACTGCTGCGATTTTGAAAATGGAAGTCTAATTTGGAAGGCAAATAAAATTGTTTGGGAATTTAATATTTCATCTGACAAAGTATTCCTTAAGGTTTCCCCGTCCATTTTTTCTGATCGATACACAATTGAATGTATAAGCTTATCAGATGGCAAAACACTGTGGACCTCCAGAGAGTATGGAGATGGTTACTATCTTGCATATGCCAACAAGAAGGTATATTTGAGTTCTCTGTACTCAATAATCTGTCTTGACAGCTCGGATGGCAGCCAAAGCTGGGAATACAAGACAGACACTGTCATTGAAGGTTCTCTAGTTGTTTCAGATGGAAAGGTATATTGCACAAATCAAAAGGGCCATGTGTACTGCCTTGATGCTGACAGTGGGAAGAAAATCTGGTATGCAAGCTTTGAGGAAGATAACGATGGAGTTGTCAACATCATTTCATGCTCGCCTGCAATATATGAAAATAAGCTATATTGTTGTGCACAATATGGCTCAGTGTTCTGCTTTGATGCAAAGACAGGCGCCACACTCTGGGAGTTTGAAACTGATGGCAAACTTGAATATATGAACCCTGTCGCATCAAATGGGATGGTTTATTTTGGATCCTATAGCTATCTTTACTGTGTTTCTGCAAATGAGGGCAAGCTCCTCTGGCAATACAGGCTTGATGATGCGATTGGTACACTTATACCTGCACTGGGAAAGCTGTATCTTTGGGTACATGATAAAGATGTGTTGCTATGTTTCGGTGAAAAACAGGTTACTGAAACGAAACTCTCGTTTACACTTGGTTCCAGCATATACGATGTGAATGGTCAAAAGATGTCCATGGATACTGAACCTGTAAATATCGGAGGAAGAATATTTCTACCGGCAAGGTATGCTGTGGAACCTCTTGGAGGTACAATCAGTTATGACAGCTCAAAGAAAATGGTTGTCATCTCTTTTGGAACAATCGAGATCCAGATGACCATTGGCAACAATATTGCCAAAATCAATGGTTCGGATGTCAAGATTGATTTGGAAAACCCTGGCATCGTCCCTGTTATTCGAAATGGCAGGACTATGTTGCCCTTGAGGTTTATTGGTGAGTCACTTGGGTGCAGTGTCACCTGGGACGATGCCACAAAAACAGCGACGCTGATTAAGGCTAGCTGACTTTTTGGCTGCTTTTCAAAAGGACTCAAAAGAATGCTGGCCGGCATACCCTCAAAGAGGGCAGGGGAGTGGCAAAAGTATGGTATTTACAAGATAATTTCAAACTGTGACCGAATACCTAGTGATAATTAATTAATTTATCAATTAATCCAATTTATTGATTACCAAACGATGGGATTTGAGTTTTAGCAACATTTTGAACAATACCCTCTTTTATATCAAGAATAAGATTCATCTTCAATTCGGAACATTCGATATTAAGGAAGCGGCCATCTTCGCTTAGTTTATATGAAGATATGAAAAACAAAGGATTTTTCAATATACTGTATGAGGGTTGCTTGTGCCCGTATTTATAAAGTCTTATGCCGAAACCTTTATATTTGTCTGAAAAAGGTATAGATAATAACCCGTATTTTGTTGGCAGTATCGTTCTGTTAGATAATGTAGAATTATAATCCGTTAAGCCAGGATTTATCTCAAATGTAAAACTATCTATATTATGTTTCATAAGGTTGATGATCCTTACCTTTTGGACAACGTTGGTCAGACTTTCCTGATCATATATAGCACCAACAACATACAAATTATTATCATTAACAATCGTGTTTTTCGAGGTAACAGTTTCAAAGCTGTTTATCATCTGGCAGTCCTTATCAAATATGCTGGTATTTGATAAGGATACTATTAAAAATAAATCTTTATATATTTTAATGTATGGATTCATAATTGATAGAACATAGCTGTTTGTTTTGGATTTAGTATTGTAAATATAAGTCTCGCATTTCAATGTTGACCACAAAACAACATTATCATCTAAAATTGCCTTTACAGGTAATTGTAATATGCTGTTGTAATCGCAAGGTAAATCGATCTCATTCTCCTCGAGTTTATCGCAATTATTTGCATATTTCATTACATATATCTTTGTATTGTAGTTGTCATTTTTATTATTTTGTGTGCTATACCACACATACATATTATTGCGAAAAACGTTGCTATATGCATAGCTTGGAGTTGTAATCATAACATCTTTCAAATCTTTGAAAGAAAATATTTTCATAAAGAACTTGCCATCAGTGCTTTTTTGTGGTTGAGGTGGTCTCAGTACAGCAAAATCATCCAGTCGAAAATTTAAATACCAGATCCCTTCCATTGTTTTTATGGGGTCGCCGGTTAATGGATCAACGACTGATGTAGTGTTTTCATTATAGTCACATATCAGAAAATACCTGTCAAAATAAAACAAGCATATATCGGATTTACTCCACATTTTTTTATTGTCTAGATAAATTTCGAATATTCTATCATTCGAATTATCGGAAAACTTGGTAACTACTGAAACATATTTATCGATCCCAGTGAAAAAAACTAAGGAACTTTTTGATTCGTAATGCTTTACATCAAGATTGGCGTCTATAACAACAGTATCATATTTATCTTTGTTTTTGGTAATATAATAAATTCTATTAAACAAGCGATCATATGTTACATCCCCAGTATTAGTAAAACTGATATTTAGTGTTAAAGCGGGAATGTTAGACATCACATCTCTAAATTCAATAATGTCAGAATATCTGTATATGAGGTATCCCCCACCATCATTAGAATTAGATGGAAGATATGCACATGGTGGGTTATTGAATAATCCTGATTTTTCGGCGCATGTAATGATTTCATCATCATAATAACATCTTGCAGTTTGTATATTTGGCAGAAACATACAGAAACACAAGAGGATTATGTATATCTTAACTGGTTTCATGCTACCTCCTCGATATTTGCACCTCATTCATAATATGCCCTCTTAGTTTTGACAACAATATTCTATTCATAAAAATAGTTAATCGAGTATAGAAAGTATAGTTAATATGTAAAATATCAGCTAATAAGATATGTGTTGGTTAACAAATATTGAGTTGCTTTGAGAATTACATTTTAACCCCGTCACCGTCACCCCGGCAAAAATCAACAATCCGCCAACAAGCACGTTCAGACCTATCGGGTCGCCAAGGAATGCCCAGGCGATGATCGATGCCCCGACTGGCTCAAAGAGGTTTGTGGTTGTCGTGATGATCGGCGTCAGGTATTTGACACCCATGTTTAGCGCGGTGTGGCCAATCACCTGTGGGAAAAGCGCCATGCCGGCGATAGAGAGCCAGGACGCTCCGGAATAGCCCCAGAGCTGTTCACCAGTCAATAAAGCGCCTGCAAGCAGGAGCAGGCTTGCGACTGGATACGAGACAGAGACTGTCTGCAGGAGAGGCGCCCTTTCCTGTGCTATCTTTGATGTGATCAGGTAGCACGAGCCGAACAGTGCGCCAAGCAGTGACAGGACGACGCCAAGCGTTGTTCCTTCCATCTTTGTTCCCCAGAGCGCAATCACTGCCGCACCGCCTATTGCCAGAAAAATGCCGAGGATTGCAAAGGGGGTTGGTTTTTTCCTCCAGACCAGGTATTCGAGCATTGCTATGAATATCGGCGCTGTGGTAACAAGTACTGCTGTTGCCGATACCGAGATGTAGCGAAAAGAGCTTATCCATACGGCAAAGTGCATTGCCAGAAAAAGCCCGGACAGCACTGACCAGAACAGGGCTTTTTTGTCATGGAACATTTTCCACGGTGCGCCAAAAGGGACCATGATTATTGAGGCAATCAGGAGCCTCCAGAAAGCCATTGAGAATGGACCAACATCTGCTGATGCAATTTTGACAAGGGGCGCCGCAGATGACATCGAAAGCACACCAAGTGCCAGGAAGGCGTAGTATTTGCCCTTGCCGTCGGCTCCAGTCTCTTTGTGCGTCATTGGGGCAAAGTGTATTTGGGTTTTCCAGTTTTGTGGTTAAAGGTGTGCTACTTTTTGCAGGGTGGTGCTTCCCACTCTTCCTCGCCTGGCACTTCGTCCGGATTGTAAAGGTATGCCAGAGCTTTCCCTGCATCACCGTCCATTATCAGCCTTATGATTTTACCCCCTGTGATTTCTGACACATCAACCAGGCGTACGACCCTTTCATATTTTTCGGCCCAGGAGACATATTTTGAAAGCATGTTGGGGCTGGTCTTCAGGAATTCCTCATTGAATATGACACTTTTGTCGTCAGGGTACAACGGGAGGTAATAAATGCCTGTTTCTACAAGGTCTTGGAAGAAGTGCGTTCCGAAACTCACCTCCGGCACGTACCCACCCTTGTTTCTTGCAATCTCGATAAGTGCTGATGACCTGTTAATATCGCTGTATGTCACTCTGACGCCAAGTTTTATGTCCCCCCTGCTTCCCCATCGCCCGGGGCCCATCAGTATGAAGCTGTTTTTTGGCAGGGTTGAATTTATTGCACTGATGACCCTTGCAATGTCTGTCATTTCCTCAATGGTTTCAAGCGCGTCATATTCGGCAGGATCAACGTAAACGATGTATTCCACCTCGACAAGGCCGTCACTGACGTATTTGTGGGCAGTGAAAATTTTGTTTTCATCAGGCACATCATCCGGGATGCTTATGTTTGCCCTGTCTCTTGGTTGTGCCTGTGGCCTGCATTGGAGGACATAGAGATGTAGTCCATTTGAGGCAAATTCTATATCTACCGGGGCGCAAAGCGCTTCGGAAAGTATTTGCAGGAGCAATTTTATTTGCTCTACGAAAGGTGTTCTGGTCAGAAGATTATCAAAAGTTATCAGCAGATCTGATTTTTTTGGATCAAAGCTTGCCACCGAAGGTGGAAGGAGCTGGCCGTGATCATACACTTGGACGAGCTTTGTAAGGCTTGGGTATTCCTCGCCATGTTCGTGCAGGAGTTCGTTGAATACAAGCGTCTTAAAATTTAATTCATGAAGATCTATGACATCGATGTGTTTCTGGCTATATCTGATAATATCCTCGGGGTTTGTATTGACCCTGAGGTTTGGCTGTCCTGGTGCAATGAGCATTGGATAGTCGTCACTTACCCTATCAACAGCCCTTGTTCCGAGACCAGCCACTAGCCTTATTACGCCATCTCTTCGCTTTATTCTTGGTGACCATCTGAATTCATTGTTTGAAAAAGCCACGCCAGCAAAGGTTGGCATATAGTATCTTGCGTCGACCTCGACCCCGACGACTTCTTGTATAAGACAGCCCATCTGTTCCTGGAAGTCCAGCAAATCGCGTTCAATGCGGTATTGGACGGCATCCGGACTGAATGTAGAGGCATAAACCTCAGCGACTGCATCCATGAGTGCTTCCATTCTCTGCCTTTTGGTTCCCTTGTTCGCAAGGAAGAGGCTCTTGTATTTGCCGGAGAAGGCCGCGCCAAAACTATCTTCAAGCAAGCTTGAAGAACGCACTATTATTGGTTTCCCCTCCAGGTCATCAAGCGCAAGGCTCAAACCCTGCATTATTTCCGAGGAAAACTGTGATTGTTTGAAGACCTGCTGGAAATATGAATATTCCTGCCTTATTTCATCAAGCGTCCTGTATTTGAGGTTTATTATTTCTTCGAGAGCGTTGTAGTGGAGAAAATCTAGTATTCCATCGGAGAGTAAATACCAGGTTTTTGGCACCCTAACGTTTTGCAGGACAGGATATTTCCTCTGGGCCTCTTCGATTATTCTCCGTGCCAGGAAGAGTCCTGATCCTTTTCCGCCAAGTCTGCCTGTTCCACTGCCTGGGCCGATGGATTTCTGGATCATCTTGGAAATGTCGCCAATTCTTATGTACTTTTTTGCGACATTGATGAATTGTGGATTGTCTGTGAGGAAGCGCCTGACCAGCGAAACCCTTATACCGTTTTCCTCGGCTTCTGAGAGTAGTCTTTCATTCTCTGGCAACATGCAGAAGCGGTTGAGATTTTCAGTTATTTCCAAAAGTGAGATACCCTGTTTTTCAGTCGCGAGGGTCAAAAACATTGTCCTGCCCTCTGATACCCACTTCATGATCATTGATGACAATTCGTCTTCGCTAAGGCATGTTTTGGCTATTTTAAATGTTTCTTCAAAAATAAGTTCTATTTCGCCAAGATTCGTTTTTTGCGATGGCTGGTTTTCATCGCCCCTTGTGTTCATGTACGCCTGGTCAAAGCGCTCAAGAAGGTCGATGGCTCCCTTGACCTCCATCCTCACCAGCTTGTTGAGGAGTTTCCTGGAGATGCGGTTCAATTCCCTTGAGTCTGTGGCCCTCAAGAGGTCGATAATTACCTGCCACTCTGGTTTTCTTTCCGGCATGGAGACATTTTAGCTTTTTTGTCTTTTTTTGGCAATGATTTGAGAAATGCTGGATATTACCATTTTTGCTGAAAAATCTGAAAGAAATTGCTGTGGGCTGTTAAGCCCACAGCAATTCTAAGACAGAACCTATTCGAGCTGGTTCTGCCCAGTGTAGAGTTGGTAGTATCTTCCTTTTAAGGCAAGGAGTTCCTCGTGGTTGCCTCTTTCAATAATCTCCCCGTGCTCCAGGACCATAATGGCTTTGGAGTTTCGGACTGTTGAGAGTCTGTGGGCGATCACAAAGACTGTCCTGTTTTCCATCAGAGCATCCAAGCCCTTTTCTATCAGTCTTTCGGTGCGGGTATCAATTGAGCTGGTTGCCTCATCAAGGATCATGACTGGAGGGGATGCCACGTTGGCGCGGGCTATGGCGATAAGCTGCCTTTGCCCCTGCGATAGGTTGGCCCCGTCTCCTTCAATCATGGTGTGATATCCTTGTGGCAAACGGGTGATGAAAGAGTCTGCGCTTGCGATTTCCGCGGCCCTTATACATTCCTCGTCTGTAGCATTGAGTCGTCCATAGCGGATGTTATCCATGACTGTGCCGGTAAAAAGATGGGTATCCTGCAATACCATTCCAAGGGAGCGGCGCAAGTCGGCCTTTTTGATTTCAGTTATATTGATCC
Organism: Caldisericia bacterium; assembly: GCA_017992555.1. Classification (GTDB taxonomy): domain Bacteria; phylum Caldisericota; class Caldisericia; order JAAYUI01; family JAAYUI01; genus JAAYUI01. The sequence goes on from JAGOOK010000011.1 coordinate 18,385, forward strand.
CGTCATAATGGATTTTTCCTTCGGGCACATCATAAAAGCGGTTGATGAGGTTGGTAATGGTGGTTTTTCCAGCACCTGTTGAACCAACAAAGGCAATTTTTTGGCCTGGTTTTGCGTAAAGACTTATGTCTTTGAGTACCGGCACATTGGGTTCATAACTAAAACTTACATCAAAGAACCGCACATCTCCCTTCAATTCGGTATAAGTTGATGTGCCATCTTCGCGTGGATACTTCCATGCCCAGAGGCCAGTACGTTCTTGGCGTTCTTCAATGGCCCCGTCTATTGTGCGATGAACATTGACCAGGGTCACATGCCCGTTATCAACCTCTGGTTTCTGGTCCATGACCTCGAAGATTCGCTCTGCGCCTGCGAGAGCTGCCAAAATATTGTTTATTTGGCTTGTGATCATGGTGATTGGTTGGCCAACTTGGCGGGAATATTGCAAAAAGGCGGCAAGAGAACCAATATCAAACATGTTCATGAGTGTCAGTATTCCACCAAAAACTGCCGTTGCAGCGTAGCAGACGTTGTTCAAGTTCACCATTATTGGCATGATGATGCCGGCAAGAAAATTAGCCTTTGACGCTGTATGGTAGAATTGCTCGTTTAGTTTGTAAAACGATCGTTTGGCGGCTTCTTCATGATTGAATACTTTTATTTCTCTCAGTCCGCTAATGGTCTCTTCAATGTTTCCATTGAGTTTGCCTAGTATGATCTGCTGGTTTTTGAAGTGCGCCTGGCTTTTAACGCCTATTTTCATCGTGATAAAAACCATCAGCACCAGTATGACAGCCGTGATCAAAAACAAAATTGGGCTGAGTACCAACATCATTATAATTGTGCCAACAAAGTTGATTGCGCTTGAGAAAAGTTGTATGAGGCTTTGTTCGAGCATCAACTGCACGTTGTCAACATCGTTTGTGTAGCGGCTCATTAGTTCGCCATGCGTATGCGCATCAAAATAACGCAGTTCCAGCCCCTGCATTTTGTCAAACAGGTCTTTGCGTATCGCATTTATGGTTTTTTGTGACATCTGGACCGAAAACCGGTTTTGCAGGTAGGAAGCGATAATTCCAACCAGATAAATCATGCCAAGGAAAACTAGTGCGATTGCCAGGCCTTTGAAGTTTCCAGGCAGGATATAATTATTGATCAGTGGTTTGAGGAAATATGATCCTGCGAGCATGCTTGCCGAGTTGAGCAGGAGAAAGATCAATATTGCCCCGATAAGCAGTTTGCTTTTCCCAAGATACCCAAAAATGCGGGCAATCGTATTTTTAGGGTTTTTGGGTTTCTCGAAACCTCTAGGCCCAGGGCCTCCTGGTCCTGGGCCTCTCATCATATTTGGCGCCCTTTTTTGCTCTGCCATTATGAGGCCAGCCCTTCTTGCTGAGAATTGCATATTTCACGGTATATCGTGTTGGTCGCAAAGAGAGTTTCATGTGTGCCCATGCCAGAGATTTTGCCATCATCAAGCACGATAATTTTGTTTGCGTCTTTTACCGAACTGATGCGTTGTGCTACGATCAAAACAGTTGTCCCATTCAGATTTTTATAGAACGATTGCCTGATTTTTGCCTCTGTTGCGGTATCAACGGCGCTGGTGCTGTCATCGAGAATCAAAATGCGTGGTTTTTTCATCATTGCTCTTGCAATACACAACCTTTGCTTTTGACCACCTGATACATTTACACCACCCTGGCCAAGCTCTGTCTCATAGCCATTTGGAAAGCTCGTAATGAAATCGTGGGCTTGTGCGTCATGAGCGGCTTCCTCAATCTCTGCCTGTGAGGCATTTTCATTTCCCCAAAGAAGGTTCTCTCTTATAGTTCCGGAAAATAGCACATTTTTTTGGAGTACCATTCCAATGCCATCGCGAAGTGTTTTTAGACTATAATCTCGAACGTCATTTCCATCCACCAGTACCTGTCCGGCTGTCGTATCGTAAAGGCGCGGAATCAGGCTGAGGAGCGAGGTTTTGCCTGAACCTGTGCCACCTACGATGGCAACAATTTCACCAGGTTCAATGGTAAAGGTAATTTTTGAGAGGACATCTTTACCCTCCCCAACGGTGCTATATCGGAAATCGACACCCCTAAACTCAATCTTGCCTCTAGATATGGCAGGAGCAATTTTACCTGCCAAGGAATTTGGTTTGTCTACAATGTCAATCTTTGTGTCGAGGACTTCCAAAACTCTTTTCCCGCATGCTTCTGCACGGGCGGACAGAATAAAGACCATCGAGAACATCATGACACTTATCAAAATCTGCATCATATAGCTAATAAAGCTGATCAATTCACCTGCTCCCATGGTGTGGGTGCCAACCATCTTGCCGCCAAACCAGATAACGCTTATGGTGGCAAAACTTAATATGAAAATCATGATTGGCATAATCAGGCTTATTAAATAACCAGCTTTCATGGCTGCTTTTGTGAGATCATCGTTTACTTTCTTAAACTTTAGTTTTTCGTGAGCTTCACGAACAAAAGCTTTTACTACACGAACTGCAATCAGGTTTTCCTGTACAGTGCCATTTAGGGCGTCAAGGCGCTGCTGCATGATGGTGAATAGCTTGTCGGCTGACCTGAAGACCAGTATGACACCAAAGGCCAGTGCTGGGACTGCCACGAAAATGATGGTTGATAGCTTCAAGTTGATGCTCATGGCAAAAACTATGGCCGAAATTAACATCAATGGTGCACGAAGCAACATGCGCAGGGTCATCAATACCGTGGTTTGCAATTGTGTCACATCACTGGTCAGGCGGGTCACAAGAGAAGCGGTGCTGAATTCATCTATATTGGAGAATGAAAAAGATTGCACTTTGTCAAACAATGCCTTACGGAGATTTGCTGCAAACCCCTGGCTGGCATCAGCTGAAAATTTCATGTTGATTATGCCAAATCCAATAGCAACCATTGCAAGCAAAACCATAATCCCACCCATTCCGGCAATAAAGCCAATGTCCTTTTGCGGAATGCCATTGTCCACGATTTTTGCCATTAAAAGCGGTATCATCATTTCACAAACCACATCAACCGTCACTGCCAAAAAGCAGTACAAGATGTTCTTTTTATACTGCCCGACATAAGCGTATAGCCTTTTTATCACCCTTGCTCACTCCTTCCTTTTTAGTTGGTTAGGCAATCGCGCACCCATTGTTTCGAGGTTCTTGATCATGCGAAGATAAAACCTTTTAAGTTGTTCCCGTTCCAGTTCCGAGAACCCATCAAATACGCTCCTGTCTGTTTTGTCGAATATACTGAGGCATTCTTCTATATACTCCACACCCTTTTTTGTGAGTGTAATAACATTGCGCCGCAGATCTTTTTCATCTGATATTTTGCATAACAGCCCTGCTTTTTCCATGCGCTTGACTGAGATCGCAACAGTGGGTGGGCTGATTCCAATGGCATCGCCAAGTTCTTTTTGGGAAGCTTTCATACCCTTTATCTTGTGCAATGCAACTAGGATGTAAGGGTGGGTTACTTTGAGTCCTTGCTTTTCTAGCGCCGATTTTAGGTAAGTGTGATGCATACGGTCAAATACGCGAAGCAGCCATTCAAGATTGTTTTGGTCGTATTCCGCCATTCGACCTCCTTTGTTTTATATAAAATAATTTGTCGACAAATAATATTATGGCATTTTTATTATGTCAATAAACAATTTCAAACATTCAGCCAAAAATTTTAAGGAAGGGAAGGAGAAATTTTGAGGAGTTTACTCGATAAGATTCCTCATTCGGCCATCTTTCCCCAGGATCTGAATGACAGGGTTGTCGTTTTCGTCCAGTCCAATGATTATCCTTGGTCTGCCATCCTTTCCTGAAAATGTGAGAACAGGTGAGTCATTCTCAATTTTAAGCTCTGCCTTGCTATATTTTTTTGATCCCATTACTTCTGCTTTTTTATCCTTGCCATTGATAAAGATGCAAGCCCCACCAGCTTCTGGTGTATCAAAAGCGTACATGCCAACCGCCTCATGCCTCGAATAGTCCAATGCAAACACAGCCGCTCTCTGGTTATCCATAACACCGATGCCACCCAATTCGTTCCCGTTGCAGTCCATCAGCTGGATGCCTGTGATGGCTGTATCTCTCTTGTAAATGGTACCGTCAACTTTTGGGTCTGGCGCCGGTGAGGCAATGCATATCCTTGATACCATATTTTTATCTGACACCGTGATTCTTTGAATGTTTATTTCGCTCTCGTTCATTGCAGTTTTCCCTCTCTGGCCTGAAAAAGTTTTTGAGTATTTCTATCATACGGCATGAAATGAATACAGGAAAATAAAAAAGCCGCTCTTTTTGGAGCGGCTTTTGATTGCTTAAATTTTTATTTGGGGGAGGTTATCACACCCAGCCACGAAGCCTGCAGGCTTCAGCGACTCTGGAGACAGCGATCATGTAGGCTGCGTCTCTCATGTAGATTTTCTTCTTGGAGGCAAGCGATGCAACTTCGTGGAATGCGCTGGTCATCTTGGTGTCGAGCTTGTTGAGGACTTCATCCTTTTCCCAGAAGTAGTTCATGTTGCACTGGACCTGTTCGAAATAGGAGCAGGTGACTCCACCGGCGTTGGCAAGGAAGTCCGGGATCACGAAAATGCCGCGTTCGTGGATGACCTTGTCTGCTTCTGGAGTGGTTGGGCCATTGGCGCCTTCGCCGATGATTTTGACTTTCTTGGAAATCCTATTTACGTTTTCGCCAGTGATCTGGTTTTCAAGTGCTGCTGGGATGAGTATGTCAACTTCCTGTTCGATCCATGCATCACCTGCAAGTACCTGATACCCGAGGTCTTGGGCTTTCTTCTTGTCGATTCCGCCGAACCTGTCGGTGATTTTCCTGAGTTCATCAAGGCTTACACCAGTTGACTTTTTGAAAGTGTATGAAGTCTGGTCTTCCTGGCTCCAGCAGGAAACGCAGATGACTGTTCCGCCGAGTTTTGTGTAGAGATCAACAGCGTACTGGGCAACGTTTCCGAAACCCTGAACTGCTGCTGTTGTGTTCTTTGGGTCGATTCCCATGAGCTTGAGGGCTTCCCTAATTGTGTATACAACGCCATAACCTGTTGCTTCGGTTCTGCCCTTTGATCCGCCCATGCCAACTGGTTTTCCGGTAATGACTCCCGGATACCTGGCGCCTGTGATCTTCTCATACTCATCCATCATCCAGAGCATGTGCTGACCATTGGTCATCACGTCTGGTGCCGGGACGTCCTGGAGCGGTCCGATATTGATGGCAACCTGGCGAACCCAGCCCCTACAAATCTGTTCCTGTTCCCTCATGCTGAGATTGTGTGGATCGCAGATGACTCCACCTTTTCCGCCACCAAGAGGAATATCTACAACTGAACACTTCCAGGTCATCCATGTGGCAAGTGCCCTTACTGTGTCTGCAGTTTCCTGCGGATGGAAGCGAATTCCACCCTTGCATGGTCCACGAGCATCATTGTGCTGAACCCTGTATCCCTGAAAAACTTTGACTGAACCATCGTCCATGCGGACTGGAATGCGGATGTGGTACTCTCTCTGCGGAAAGCGGAGAAGCTGCCTGGTGCCCTCATCCAGATCAAGCATGTCGGCTACCTTGTCAAACTGCTCCTGGGCCATCTTGAATGCATTGAAACCCTTCTCTGACATTTTACAACTCCTTTTTTATTTTAGCCCCCTCATTTCTTTGGAGGCAATGATACCTTTTAAACCCGAGTCTTTATTAGTCCAATGGTACAAAGAGTCAAGGCCTATTTTGTTGGCAAATGGTTCTTTTGCAAACCTTCCACATAAATATTGTACATGCCTTGTAGTACTTTATGTTAAATATTTTTATGGGCATTGACAAAAATATATTATTGAGTGTCGCTGTGAATCCTCGGATTTGTGAAACTGGTAACAATCTGTAAAATACTGCCCATCTGAGTTTGGGAAGTATGACACAATTAAAATCGTGAAAACTGTTTTAATCACTTTTTAAAGTTGCCGCCTGATGAAAACCGAGAAAAAACCTCTTGAAAACGCTTGGGTGTCAATCAGTCCGGGTCCCAGTCAATTTTGGCAGTTTTTGTCTGGCTGTTCCAGCCGGTTGTTGCGCCAAAGAAATCAGATATTGCCCTTATTGGGACAAGCGTCCTCCCATCTGTAACAGATGGGGTTATATCGAGATTCACCTGTTTGCCATCTACTGTGGCTGTGTTTTCCCCAAGCTTCATGATGATCGTTTTTGAGAGCCTTGCTATGGTTATCGTTTTTATTTTCTGGTTCCAAACAACACTGGCCCCAAAGGCGTCAGAAATGAACCTGAGCGGGACCATGACCCTGGAGTTTATTATTCTTGCTGGTGAATCAAGTTGAAAGGTTTTTGAATTTATTGTTGCCTGTTTCGATCCGGCAACCAACGATACTGAAATGCTTGGGTCTGTACTGATAGAAATAGGAACAAAGACGAGCTGGCAAGCACCCTTGGGGAGCGCAACCAGTTTTGTATCGTGTGATTTGCCATATGGAAGGAGGCTTGCATTGATGGTTACCAAAATCTCCCTGCCCTCTTCTGTGGACCTTGGATCAAATTTTAGCCAACCGTCATTGCATACCATATCAAACTTTGGAGAACCAAGCAAAATCAGTTTTTTTGTGAAAGAGGTTCCCCTTGGAGCGTATCCAAAATCAATACTTTGCGGTAAGGATTTTGCGCAAACCGGCATGTCGGCCAGGATCGTTGCCCCAATAGGAAATTCGTGTTTTATTCCCTTGCCGTACAGGGTTATTCTTGACTGGACAACCTGGTCTGGTTTGGCGAAATTCCAGTTAATGCCGAATTTTATTGTGATTGATCCCCCTGATTGCAGAGAGAACTGGGGGCCATTTTGAATAACTACCCAAGGTTGACTTGAGCTTGCGGTAAAAAAGATATCAGATTCGGTATTATTTGTTGCGACGACGCTCGCATAAGCTTGTGATGCTGGTATTATGTTTTCGAAATCGACAACGAGGGGAACAGTTGTTATGTCGTTGCAAGCATTGCATTCCTGGACGATCTTGTCTACTGAAATGTAATATCTGGTCCTTTTCACGTACAAATCTGCTTCACCGATGATTTGTCCGGAATCATCGATTGCCTGGGCCTTGATTATGGATTTTCCAAAAGGGACATCATTTTTATCAAAAGCAGTTCTGAAATTTCCCTTTCCTGTGTTTGCAGTTGTGGGTGTAATGTTCCCTCCATCAACCGATAGCTTGAGTGTACACAGAGGCGGGTCTTTTTCCCTGGTTCTTACTTGCACTATGAATGTTAGGGATTGCGGATTTATGAAATCCAGGTCAGGATGTATGCAGTAGGTACATCTTCTGGGTTTGGCATTCAGGGGGGCTTGAAAAGTATTGGCAAATTTGCCAATATTAATAGCTATGCTGTTATCAGGCAAAGCATTTGCTATAACAGCGTTGATTGACAACACAGCAATGATAAGCGCCGTGGCCAGATGAAATCTCTTTGGTTCTTTGCTCACCGCTAGCATTTTATACACCTCGATGCTGTTGTGGTCAACACAAAGTTTTTTGGAGGCTTCATGAAAATTGCAGTTTGCATAAAACAGGTCCCTGATCCTGAAAAATTCTCGGCGGGCTCTTTTGAGAAAGACTGGAGACTTTCGAGAGGCTCATATCCAAAAACCACCAATCCGGTTGACAAGAATGCGCTGGAGCTTGCTCTCCAGCTGGCTGGCCAAGATCCTGTGGAAATAATTACGGTTGGTCCGGAAAGTGCCAAGGAGGCGCTGCGAGAGATGCTTTCGATTGGCGCATCATCAGCAGTCCACATCAAAGACCCAGCCCTTGAAGGAGCTGATCTGCTCTCAACCACCATTGCACTTTCTGCAGCAATCAAAAGGAGGGGCCCTTTTGATGTAATAATCTGTGGCAAGCAATCCACGGATGCCGGAAATGCTTCTATCCCTTCCATGCTTGCAGAGATGCTTGGGCTACCTTCATCCACAGGATGCGAGAAGGTTGAATTCGTGGATGGAAAACTTTTTGCTTACCAACCAGGCGACCTTGGGATGGTGGTCTGGAAAATTGAGCTTCCATGCGTTTTATCTGTTACAAAAAACATCAATACGCCAAGGCTCCCATCACTTAGGGGAATGACCAAAGCGATGCAGACTGAAATAGTGATGTATGACTTGCAAAGTTTGGGAATAGAAAGTTTGCCGGAGGGCAGGTTGCAACCCGGCAACATTATAAGCTCAAAACAAATCACCAGGGAAATAACCACCCAGATTTTTGAAGGTGAAACATCGCAGATTAAAGCTGCCGCGCTTTTGATGTCGCTTAGAGAAAAGGGGTTGATCCAGTGAAGTACATGTGGACGATAGGCGAGTTTGAGAATGGCGTTCTCTCTGAAGCGACAGCAGAGGTTTTAGGGTGTCTCTCCCCGGTGCAGGACAACCAGCTTGCAGAATCTAATCTTGTTCTGGTTGGTTCCAACCTACTGATGCATGGTTCGGTTTTTGGAAGGCTTGGCCAACCGGTTACCATCCTCATTGAATCGGATGATCTTGCTGATCTCGAGCCAGGAATTGTCGCCAGAGAAGTTGCTGATCTGGCCCAGAACAGAAAACCATCGATTATCGCACTCCCTTGCACAGTTTGGGGCTCTGATGTTGCAGCTAGAGTAGCAGCAAGGCTGAATTATCCTCTTGTCACTGACGTGGTTGGACTTGATGCCACAGAAGACATGATAACTATTGAAAGACTCTCATTCGGTGGCCAGAACAAGGCAATGATCAGCCTCCCGGCAGAGTGTGTTGTGACAATCCACAAGAGGGTTTTCAGCCAACCAAGACCAGCAGATATAACAGCAACACTTGAAAGGCTGGAGGCCGCCACATCAAAAGCTGATATCAAGAAGGTTATTGAGAAGGTACTTCCACTCTCTTCTGAAGGTCCGGCACTCATTGACTCACCAGTCATTGTTTCGGGCGGCAGGGGTATGGGGTCTCCGGAGAACTTCAAGCTGATAAAAGAACTTGCCAAAAAACTCGGTGCTGCATACGGTGCTTCCAGGGCAGTTGTCGATTCCGGATGGATAGACTCCTCCCACCAGGTCGGCTTGACCGGCAAGGTTGTCTCTCCAAGGCTCTACATTGCATGTGGAATATCAGGTGCTGACCAGCACCTTGCCGGGATGAGGACATCTGATGTCATCGTTGCAATAAATCGTGATCCGGATGCACCAATCTTCAAGGTGGCCTCCTATGGCATTGTTGGAGATTGCGTCGAAACCCTTACGCAGTTGATTGAACAGCTTGGCAAGTAGCAAATAAAAGAACCAGTAAAAAGCAAACGGGCCAGCACAAAACTGGCCCGTTTTTATTTTGGGGAGGGAAATATTATCTTTTGAAAATATTGTTTCCTTTGCTGTCTATTGCAACTATAGCTGGAAAATCCTCCACTTCCAGTTCATAGACTGCCTCTGGGCCAAGCTCTGGAAATGCAAGCAGTCTCGCTTTCTTCACCTTTTCTGCAAGCAGTGCCCCTGCCCCTCCGAGCGCCACAAGGTAAACACCACCGAAATCAACAAGGGTTTTTGTGACCTCTTGTTCCCTTGGCCCCTTCCCAAGTTGTGCTGCAATGCCAAGCTCGAACATTGTCCTTGTAAAGGGGTCCATCCTTGAAGATGTTGTTGGCCCGCAGGACCCAACTGGAAAACCGGGTGGCGCTGGTGATGGGCCTGCAAAGTAAATTATTGCTCCTTTTGGGTCAAATGGGAGCCTTCCCCCTTCTTGCACCATTTTCAACATGGCTTTGTGTGCCGCGTCCCTGGCCGTGTAGATTGTTCCAGTGATCAGAACTTCGTCACCAAAAACAAGATCAGCAAGAAATTCTTTTGAGACAGGTGTTGTCAGCTTGTGCTCCTTCACATCTCACCCGTTGCCTTTCTTGCGGCATGGCATTGGATGTTGATTGCAACTGGCATTGTCGCAATATGACAGCCTGTTGATAGTATGTGTACATCCAGGACTGAAATTTTGCCACCAAGCCCTGCCGGGCCGAAGCCGAGATTGTTGCACAAGTCCAGTATCTCTTTCTCCATGTCGCCCAGCTCTTCAGAGCGGTTATCTTCCAGCAGGGCCTTTTTTGCCAGCAGGGCACATTCTTCCATTGTTCCGCCGAGACCTATACCAACTGTTACTGGTGGGCAGGCCGAAGGACCATTCTCCCTGACTGTTTTGACAACAAAATCGATGATGCCCTGTTTTCCTTCGTATGGTTTGAGCATTGCCAGCCTGCTTGCGTTCTCGGAGCCGCCACCTTTGGGTGCAACAGTGAGTTTTATCTTGTTACCATCAACAATTTGCGTGTGAATTATTGCCGGCGTGTTGGTTTTTGTGTTTGTTCGGTCAACGCATGAATGCAAAACAGAGGGCCTCAAATGGCCTTCGCTGTACCCCTTGGCAACGCCCTCATTTATTGCCTCATAGATATCAAAATCAAGGTGGACATCTCTGCCTGCCTCAAGAAAAACAACTGCAAGGCCGCAGTCTTGGCAGATTGCCAGGCCGGTTTTTTCAGCAATTTTATAATTTTCGATTATCTGCGATATGAGCTTTTTCCCCAGTGGGGATGTTTCATTCTCAAGTGCCCATTCGAGTTTCTCTTTTTGGTGTTTCGGGAGCACGAGATTGGCCCTTATACACAAACTGGCAACCAGATCAACGAGCTCTTCCCTTTTTATCGACTTCATCAGGTCAAATGATAGCATGTTTTGGCTTTTTGCAAGCCACCAGCGAACTGTGGTCAGCTGTTTTCGACACCGTCAAGCTTGACTGAAACTACCCTGGAGGTTCCGGTGGTGTCCAGTGTTATGCCATAAAGCGCATCACACCAGCGCATGGTTTCCTTGTTGTGGGTTATGACAACGAACTGTGTTTGTTCTGCCTCGTTCCGGAGTAACCTCGTAAACCTTTCTATGTTGCTGTCGTCGAGGGCCGCATCCACCTCGTCCAGGACGCAGAACGGCGAGCTTTTTGTCTTGAAGAAGGCAAACAGCAATGCAAGGGCGGCGAGGGTTTTCTCGCCCCCTGAAAGAGCGTGGAGCGTTTTGAGCTTCCTGCCTGGCAGGATAAATTCGACCTCAATCCCCTCGGTTTGTCCGTTTTCCCCGGTGATCCTGCGCAGGTTGCCTATCGCACCAGCAAAGAGCACGTCCGCAAGTGTCCTGAAATGGCTTTCCACCGAGCGGTAGGTTTCTTCAAAAGTCTTTTTTATCCTCGTTTCCACTTCGGACAGCGATGATCTCAGATTTGCTTCGGTTTGCGCGAGATCAGAGAGCTGGCCGTTCAGGAAATCTAGCCTCTCTTTGGCTTTCACCGCCTCATCTTTGGCAGCCATGTTCACGGCGCCGTATTGGGCGAGTTTTTGTGCCGTAATTGACAATTCGGTTTTGGTTTCTTCAATACCGCAATCATCAATGGGATCAGATGGTTTTCCACCCAACTCGGCTATTTTTGAAAGGAGGTCTTCCCTTCTCACTTTCAGCTCCACCTGTGAGAGCTCTATCTGGTGGAGATCATTATTGTACCTTGCAAGTCTTGCCCTGACATTTTTTGTCTGGTTTTGCCTTTTTTCCTGCTCTTCAAGTATCTCGCCCTTTGATCCCTGTATCTGTTTTTCAATGTTTTCCGTGTGAAGAATGGTCATTTTGGCGGTGTTAAGTTCTCTTTCAGCCTCGATTATCCCAGTCTCTAGCTCCCTTGCTTCTTTTTCTGCCCGGGTGGTGGATTCTGAAAGCTTGAGCAGCCTTGTTTTCCCCTGTTCAAGCTCTGATGCCAGCTTCTCTTTTTCCCTCTGGGAATCTTCGAGGTTTTTTTGGGCCTGCATTTTGGTTTCTCTTGTCCCTGCAAGTTTTCTTTCAAACCCAACCTGCTCTTCCTGGGTCCTGAGTCTTGTTGCGTCAAACTCGGAAAGTTTTGTCCCGTTGGCTCTTGCTTCCTCGACGCAGGTCCTGAGTCTTTCGGCAAAATCATCCTTGTCTTTTTCGCATGCAGCCATTTCTTTTTCGTACTGGGTGAGAGACTCTACCAATTTTGCGAGTTCAGAAGCCCTTGCCTCGGCCTGCTTTGCCTCGGCCTCTTTTTTTGCCCTGAGTGCTGCCATCTGGTTTGACAGCTCCAGTTCTTTTCTGGACAGTTCAGATATTTCTTTCTGAACCAGTGCCTGTTTTTTCCTGGCCTCTTTGAGGTTTGTTTCCAGTGCTGTTTCCTTTTTTGCGAGCCTGTCCAGGTTTTCAGCTGAAAATTGCATTTGGGTCTCTATTTGTGCTTCGCCGGTCTTTTCGTCGAATTGCAGGAAGAATGTGCCTTCAAGACATATAAACCCGTCTTTTGAGACCACGATGCCGGCGTCCTTTTCCAGTGCTTCCAGGACGTTTTCTGAAACTGCAACCGTCTTGTTGCCTACCGTTATGGTTGTTCCTGAATTTGGAGGCAGTTTGTTTGCCACCTCAAGCAGATCGTCCTTGCTGGCGATGATCCAGTCCAACTGAGACCTTGCGAGGTCTGCGTCCTCTTTTGAGAGTCCGGAGAAATCTGATGTTTTTGAAAGAATGGGTTTTCCAAGTTTTGACGGCTTGAAGGCCATCCCATCAAGTGCTTTTTTTAATTTCTCAACTTCTTTGGCTGTCTGGGTTTTTTCAGCCTGCACAGACATCAGTTCGCCCTGAATTTTCTGTGCATTATCAACGAATGATGCAAACTGACCCTCCAGCCTTGATCTTGAAATTCTTATTTCCTCAAGCTCCCTGTCAAGATTTCTGTCATCTTGCGTTTGAGGCAAGATTGTCTCTTCAAGCTCCCTTGTTCTTGATTGCGCCTGCCTCTTGCGCTCGGCGAGGAGCACCAGTTTTGATTGTGTCTCCTGGAGCCTTGATCTTGCATCGTCGGCCTGCCTTTTTGACTGGTCGAGTTTTGTCTGGATGTTCTGGCGTTCTTTCTTGAAATCTGTCAGTTCTGGTCTTGCTTTTTCGGTCTCTTCCAGTTCTTTTTCGCATTTTGCGAGGTGGGCGGAGCGTTTTTCGATTTCCTCCTCAAACTGTGAAAGATCGTAAGTGAGCTGTCTTTCGCGCCTTTTCAGTGATTCTTCCTCAAGGGTTGAATTGCGCAATGTCTCCTGTGTTGTGGCAAGGCTTGCCCTCATGTGTTCCAGCTGGGCCGTTGCCCTGGTTGAGTTGACAATGGCGCTTTCCCTTGTTGCCAATGCCGCAGACCTTTCTTTCTCGAGCTCGTCCAGTTTTGCAGAAAAATCCTCAACTTCCTCAAGTTTGTCTATCTCGGCCTGGGTCTCCTTGCGCTTCAGTTCCAGCACCTTTGATTTAGACTCAAGTGAGTTTGATTCGAAGACGTTTTCTCTAAGGTCGACAAGATGGAGCTGGAGTTTGAGGTGGCCCAGCCTGTCCGTCAGGACCTGGTATTTTTCCAGCACCTCCGCCTGGCGGGCAAGGTTTTCGTACTGGTATTCCGATTCACTTGCATGGGCAGAGATTTTCTCCATCTGGATTTTGGCTTGGTCGAGTTTTGATTCGACAGAACGTTTCGTTGTCCTTAGGACATCGACCCCTGCAAGCTCCTCGAGCACTTTCAGCCTTTCGGCGGGTGTTGCTGAGATTACCTGTTCGACTTCTCCCTGCCCAACAACCGAGTAGGTCTGTTTTCCCAGTCCGGTTCCCCTGAAGAGGTCTTCAATGTCTTTCAGCCTGCATTTTGTATCATTTATCAGGTACTCGTTTTCACCGTCCCTGTAGCACCTTCTGATTATCTGGACAAGCGGCTGTTCAATCGGATACTTGCCTTCCCTGTTGTCAAGCGATATTGCAACTTCGGCCATGCCGAGGGGCTTTCTTGCTCCGAAACCAGCAAAAATTATGTCGGTAGGATTTGATATCCTCAACAGCCTTGCCGTGTGCTCTCCTATCCCCCACCTTACCGCGTCGACAAGGTTGCTTTTGCCGGAGCCATTTGGGCCAACCACGGCGGTCAATCTGTGGGAAAGCCTTATTTCAACGCCTTCGGCAAAGGTCTTGAACCCTTTTATTTTTACCGACTTGATAGACATCAGAAAGCATTTTAGGGTCTGGCCGCTTTTCAATCAATGCTTGATTAGGTTTGGCAGTTTTGGTACGATCTAGGCGTGTTTAGAACAAACATTTTCACTGTTCATTCTGTCCTCAAGGAGGGGAGCAGTGCCAATTTACCTTGACAATGCAGCTACCAGCTTTCCCAAGCCAAAAGGAGTGCTGGACCAGGTAACCGATTACATGAAAAATGTTGGTGGTGTACCAACGACAGGCTATGCCTGCAAGCCACATGCCAACGCAATGGAAGTTGTAAATGAGTGTAGAATAGCACTTTCCAGACTCATCACTGGCTCGGCCCCAGAACAGATATATCTGTGTAAATCTGCGAGCGAAGCCATTTCTGCAATTATGCGCGGTGTTGTGGAAATTGGCGACAAGATATCTATAAGTGATGGTGATCCGTGGCCCATTCAGGCCCCGGCAAGAGAACTGGAGCAAAAAGGCATAAATGTTGCAAGGCTTCCATTTGACCATGAGCTTTTTGTTAACCCCAAACATCTCGCAAAGGTTGCCCAGAAAGTAAGAGCCGTTTTTGTTTCCCATGCTTCAAACATCACTGGCACTCTTGCGCCAATGGGCGAGATATCAAAGGTCTGCCAGGAAGCTGATACAATGTTTGTTCTTGATGCTTCCCACACGATGGGTGTTTGTCCAATAGATCTGAAACATATAAAAGCGGATGCAATAATTTTCTCAGGCCACAAGGGCCTTTATGGCCCAACTGGAACTGCGGGCGTTTATGTTTCTCAAAGGCTATCGGAAAAATTGACAAAACTCTCGAAGACCAATCTTTCTGTTCATCAAATACTGGAAGTTGGAACACCCAACATGGCTGGATTGTATGGGCTACTGGCAGGAGCGAGATTTGTTGATATGGAAGGTGTTGAGAAGATATGGTGTCACCATAAATTATTGAGAGAAAGTTTGGTGGATTCGCTTGAGACAGTTAAAAAAGTGAAGGTAGTTGCACCTGAAACGTGGGATGGGATTGGCATATTGTCTTTTTCTGCAGGTGACCTTCCAATCAACACCACGGCCAGGCTACTAGAGGAAAGATACGGACTGGTGGTTGGAAATGGTCTCTTTGCAAATGAAGGCGCCATGAGGACACTCAATCTTTACCCGCAGGGCACGCTCAGGGCATCGGTTGGCTATTTCAATACGGTATCCGATATGGAGTATCTTGCCACTTCACTTGCCAGAATAGTTGGAGGTTGATCCGTGAAATCCATAAAAATTATATCTATGGCCACATTATTGGCAACACTAGTTTTATTTTGTGGCTGCCAGAGCGCCATGCTAATTGATACTGAGACAATGCCAAGCTGGAAGTCACCAAGAGGTGGTTTCTACAATAACTCCGGTACGATGCTTGCCCCAAAACAGCCACTCAAGGTTGTTTGGGAAACGAAAATCCCCAACCAGACGCATTGCAATCCGGTGGCCGCAGGCGGCATGGTTGTTCTCTCAGATGACAAGGGCATCATTTACTGCATTGATGGTGAAAATGGAAACCATATCTGGGAAAAACAGTTTTATGTTGGCCAGATAAACCCTGTTATTTCCAAGGGAAGAGTTTTGTTTGGTGACCAAAGTGGTTTTTTCTACTCACTAAACCTTGCAGATGGCAAACAGGTCTGGTCAAAAACACTTTCTTCACCAGTTGTTGGCTGGCCAACCATTGATGGTGACAGGGTTTGGGTTGCAACCCGAGACGATCTGTATTGTCTTGAAGAGGTCCAGGGAACCGAAATCTTCAAAAAAAGTTATGGAGTTCAGTTGACGCAGACCCCTTCACTCCAGAGATACATCAACCTTGTTGCATCTGACACAATCATTGCGGTTGTTCCCGAGGATGGCGAGGAAGTATGGCGTAAGAAGCTGGAATATCCAATAATTGGTCCTGCTGTGTGCATGAGAGACGAATTGTTGGTGACCAGCGGAAAACTTCTTAAAATAAATGCCCTCAATGGTGAAATTGTAGAGTCTTATGAATTTGATACGGGTTCGAAAGACAAAAAATATAAAGTGGATATAGTCTCCCCTCCATCTGTATATGTAAGCATGGTGGCAATTGGGTTGAGCAACAACATGGTTGTTGTTGTCAGGCAGATAGACCTTAAACCAGTCTGGGGTTTTGGCACTAACAAGCCAGTGACATCAAGCACAATAATTACTAAGGAATCAGCTTTTCTCGCGGCAGATGACGGCAAATTATATGTCATTGATGTGAAGAATGGCAACTGGCAGTGGCACAATAACTTCCAATCGCCTGTTGTTGGTGCGGCGATACTGGACACCCACCTCTTTGCCGTGTCAGAGAGTGGCATTTTGCGTCGAATGGATCAGGGTGGCGAGCCACTCACTCAGGAAGAGATGAACAAATAAGGATCAGAGCTTCCTGACAAAAGGTGCTTTAAAGAACCACACGACCCCAAAAACTAACGCTATAGCTTCGCCTGTTATTGAGGCAATCGGTGTTCCAACTATTTCAGCAAATGATGTTGTAAGCAATGAGCCCACTGGGAAGAATCCTTGGAAAACAAGTGTATAGATGCTCATCACCCTTCCTCTCTTGGAGTCTTCTGAGTTTAGCTGGATGAGGGTGTTGATGGTTGCATTCTGTATCATGAAGCCCATGCCAACAAATATCAGAAGGAAAGCTGAAATGGGAAGGTATTTTGACAACGAAAACAGGAGTGCGGCCAGTGGGAAACCAATATTGCCAAGTGTAAGCATGAAACCCTTGTTTGTACTCGTTGATTTTATGGATGCCATCAACAGTGCACCCATCAATGCCCCAATGCCCACAAAGCTCTGTAGAAGTCCAAACCCCACCTCACCAGCGTTAAGAACATCTTTTGCGAAAGAAGGCATCAGAGCTGAGTAGGAGAAAGCAAACAGGTTGGACACTGCTATGACCAGGATAAGCATGCTTATCGTCTTGTTTGATTTCACGTAGACAAGCCCTTCAACTATCTGCTTAAATGGATGCGCTTTTGTTGGTTCGGCGATGCGGTCTTCAAGCTTCATGGACATGAGCGCAAAAATGACAGCAATGAAGCTGATACCATTCAGTGCAAAACACCACCCAGCACCTAGCCAAGCTAGTGTCAAACCAGCCAGCGATGGACCAATGATTCTTGCAGTATTGAAGATCGTCGAATTGAGAGTGATTGCGTTCATGAGGTTTTCTCTGTCGACCATCTCTATTACAAACGATTGTCTTGCTGGCATGTCTATAGCATTGACACATCCTAGCAGAAAAGACAAGACAATGATATGCCATGGTTGGATTGTTTTGAAAAACACATCAAATGCCAGGGTGAACGCCAGAATCATTGATGCAACCTGGGTGTATATGATTACCTTGCGTTTAGGGAGCCTGTCCAGGAGAACACCTGCCCAAAGAGACACCAGAAATATTGGAATAGATGAAGCAAAACTTACGTATCCAAGATATACTTTTGAATTTGTAATGTCATATATGAGCCAGCTTTGGGCAACGTTTTGCATCCACGTTCCGATAAGTGATACAAGTTGTCCAAAGAAAAAAAGCCTGTAATTTCTATGCTTAAGCGCCACAAATGTTTCACCGAGGTTGATTTTAGGGAGTTTTGCCCCGCTTTTTGCTGGATAGTTCGGGATGTTTTCCACAATAAGAATGAATATCCCCAACCTTGGGGCACGTCAAGAAACCAGGCCAATCGTGTATATTAAACAAGCGGGATTGGCCCATTAGCTAAAATGTTGTTTTTATACTTAGAAAAAATTCATAATTGCTGGATTTTAATTTTATCGGGCCATTGTGGTTTGAAAGTTACATTGTAAAATATCGCAAGGAGGTCATGATGGTACAACAGGTTCTTGTTGTCAGTATTTCAATTGTCTTCCTCACATTGCTGTGGATATTCTTTGCCCCCAGAAAAGTTCGTTCCAGCAGCCTGGAAAAAGGTGGAGAAGTCCACACCAAACTCATAATAACAGGAATGCATTGCACTGGTTGCGCCCTGAACATCGAAAATACCCTCAAGGACCTTAAGGGCACAAAAAATATCGGGGTCAATTTTTCAACGGGGCTTGCCGATGTCGCCTATGATCCGTCAAAAGTTGCCATTGGTGACATAGTCAAATCAGTCTCGGGCATTGGATATGGTGCAAGGCTGGCCACCGATCAGGCCTCTGCCCTCAAGCAGGCAAGGCTGGCAAAAGAATCTGATGTAAGAAAGATCAGAAACAATCTTCTCATCGGGCTTCCGTTTGCCATCTATGTAACAGTTGGAACCATGCTCATGATGTTCTACCACTTCCCGATGTGGTTCGTGTGGACGCTTGTTGCCGCCGCTGTTCCTGTAATGTTCTGGACTGGCTGGCATTTCTTCATTTCCGCATGGAAGATTGCCCTCCACAGGCAAACAGACATGAACACCCTTGTTGCGCTTGGGGTGCTGGCTTCTTTTGTTTATTCGATAGTCGCCATCCTCTATCCCGGGATTGGCGAACACCAGCTCTATCTGGACGGCTCTGTTGTTATTGTAATGCTTGTTCTGCTTGGAAACTACCTCAGGGGCAGGGCCGAGTTGTCGGCCATGAAGGAGATATTTGATGTTGCATCTCTCCTGCCTGAAAAGGCCCATAGGATCAAAGATGGTATTGTGGAAGATGTTCCAATATCCGAGCTTGCAGCAGGCGATATTGTACAAATAAAAGCCACTGAAAGGGCACCTGCCGATTGCACCATTGTGAAAGGTTCCTCCGAATTCAACAATGCCCATATAACTGGCGAGAGCATGCCTGTGCCAGTTAGTGTTGGCGACAGCGTTTATGCTGGAGCGATCAACGGATTCGGGCTCGTGGAAGCAAAGTGCGACAAGGTTGGCGAGAGCACTGTCCTTTCAAGGGTCATCGAGCTGATCGGTGCTGCCATACAGACAAAGCCGAAAATACAGGGGCTTGTTGACAGGATTGCCTCAATTTTTGTGCCTACCTCGATAACAATTTCAGTCACAGCTTTTGTGGTGTGGTTTCTCCTTGGCCATACAAACGTTGGCCTCAATTCAGCAATTTCTGTACTTGTCATTTCCTGCCCCTGTGCGCTCGGACTTGCCACCCCCACATCAATCT
The DNA here is from genome assembly GCA_017992555.1 of Caldisericia bacterium. Lineage (GTDB taxonomy): Bacteria > Caldisericota > Caldisericia > JAAYUI01 > JAAYUI01 > JAAYUI01. Next base: position 37,638 of record JAGOOK010000011.1, read on the forward strand.
CTATAGCTTTGGGTATTTCGGCAAAATCCGGCATGCTCATTAAAAATGCCAGGTCGCTAGAGGCGCTTGAAGAGGTCAAAACGTTTGTTTTTGACAAAACAGGCACCCTGACAGCCGGCAGACCGGAAGTGACATCTATCCACCCGGAATCGGTCTCTGAGGGCGAACTAATAAAATTGACAGCAATGGCCGAGTCTGGCTCCGAGCATACGCTTGCCCAGGCCATAAAAAATCTTGCCATTTCAAGGAACATCCCTATAGAAAGCCCGCAAAACTTTGAAGCTGTACCTGGACTTGGCGTAAAGGCAACTTTTGCCGGTGGCGAGCTGGTTGTTGGCGGGCCGAGGATGGTGGAAAAACTTGAGCTGAAAATTCCGCTTGTGTTATTGGGTACATTCAGGCCTGAAGAGGCGGCATTTTACGTGTCGCTGAACAACAAGATAATTGGTGGTTTCGGACTCTCTGACCCTTTGAGGCCGGAGGCCCTCCAGGCCATGAAAGAACTGATCGAGCTGGGCATTGAGCCTGTTCTGGTTTCCGGAGACCGCAAGGAAGTTTGTGAATCTGTGGCATCCCAGCTAGGCATAAAGAGGGTTTATTCGCAAACTCTCCCAGAGGAAAAGGTGCAGATCGTTGAAGCGCTAAGGGGTGATGGTTTTGTGGCCATGATGGGTGACGGTGTCAATGATGCTGCTGCGCTGGCGATGGCTGATGCTTCCTTTGCACCAAGGCAGGGCACCGGTATGGCGCTGGACACCGCTGATGTCACCGTGATGAATGAGAACCTACTGCTTGTTCCCCAGACCGTGAGACTGGCCAGGGCGACGAAGAAAAATATCCAATGGAACCTCTTCTGGGCATTCATCTACAACACGCTTGCCATTCCTGTTGCGGCAGGCGTTCTCTATCCCGTCGGGATACAGCTAAATCCCATGATCGCCTCGGCAGCGATGGCCGCTTCATCCATAACCGTTGTCATGAATGCCCTCAGGCTAAAACTGTTCAAAATCACAACTGCAAAATAAAAAAAGCCCCGAAAAAACGGAGCTTTTTTGACTTCTATGAAAACCTTGATCAGAATTCAGGTTTTTTGTCCACAGGTTCTGCGATTATCTCGAATTCCCCGGACATTGTTGATGCTGTTTTATATGCTTCATGCCCCTTTGCGGCCATCGGGCCACCTTCTGCGGCTATTGCCCTACCCCTTTTGTATGTAATGTTCAGGGGCTCTCTTGTTTCAGAGCCAAGGATGAGCTTCCCTGTAAATTTTATTGCATCAAGCACTTTCTCTATTTTTTCAAATTCGATGTTGTCGAGGGTGCCTTCAATTAGGACCCTGTCCAGCAGTTTGAATCTGGCCTCATAAATGTTGTCCATTATCCTTCCCACGTGGTTGAGGAACTCTTTTGGCTGGATAGGCTTCATGATGTAGTCCTGGATTCCAGCCGAGAGGCCCTCGATCATCAGCATCAGGTCGTCCTTCCCTGTCAAAAGAAGAAATGGAATGTGCGAGGTGCGCTGGTCTTCGACGAGCGCCCTCCTGAATTCGAAGCCGTCCATCTCTGGCATGAGTATGTCGCAAATGATGAGGTCGGGGTTGCCGTTGATAAGGTCCATGAGTGCGTCCCGTGCCCTGAGGAATTGCCTTACTTCGTATCCTGCACCCTCGAGCATCGCCGTGACGACTTCAAGCACCGGTTTTGAGTCGTCGATGACCATAATCTGGCCTTTGCCCAGCAGCATTTTTGCCTCCTTATTGTGTGCTTACCACCAGAGATGCCATGGTTTCTTGTAGTTGATTGTAATCTTTTTTGTTTTTGCTTCGTAGGCCACTTTTGCGCCCAGGAGCTCGGATGCGGCCCTGAGCGGGATGACCACTCTTCCAGATATGTTTTGTGGCGGAGGATTTATCGTCACTTGCGCGCCAAAATTATAGCCAGTTTTTGAACCCACGGTCATTTGCAGGAAGGCATTTGGTGTCCAGAATGAGGCCTCCCTCTTTGAGTTGTCCCAGCCAACATCGGCCCCAAATGCCTCTCCCAGGAAGCGGAATGGCACATAGGTGCTGTTTGAAAGGATTTGTGGAGGGACGGTCAGTTTCGTTTTCTTTCCATTTATGTAGGCATCGGTTTTTCCAATCCAGAGCTCGAGTTTGATGTCCAGCGGGCCAGTCGTGCATGATGCCGCGACCTTCTGTCCCCCTTGCGGGACAATCTCGAATTTGTATGTTACGCCAGTTGCAAGACCTGTTACCTGCAGTGATGCAGCATCGGGGCCAAGCTCGGTGAGTTTTTTCCCATCCAGAGTTACTGAAAGTCCTTTGAAGGAGTCACGTTGCACATTTGGAAGTTTCCAGACCAGCCTTGCTGATTTTGTTCCTGGTATCGCATGGAAATCATAAACTGAAGGAGACTCTGGTCCATCATCGGCGAAGCAGAACAGTTTGCAGGTCGCAGTTTCGCCTGATGGCGAGGTGATTGTCAGCAATTCTTCACCGCGTGCAAATGCGTAGACCAAAACCTCATTGTCATCAATATTTTTGACGATTGCCGATTTGCCTGGTGTTAGTATTGCTTTTACGGCTTCATCGGTGCTCGCAAGGATTGTACCTGTTGTGCCGACTTTTATGGGGAGCGCCGCAGGATTGACAATCAGTGGCAGTTTTGGCAGCTGGAAGTTCTTTGAGACGACCCAAACCTGCACTTCCTGATCGCCATTGTCCATTACCCTTATGGTTGTTGCCTCAGGCCCTGTCAGAGTGAAAGTTGCTTTGTTAAAATTCTGGGAAACCATCTTGCAGACTTTTTCGTCCATAGAGACGAATTTGTAGGGTGCAGTTCCATCCATGGCCGTTATCTCGAAAGTTTCGCCAACATTTAGCTCTACAAAAGTGGGATCAACAGAAAGGAGGACTGCCGCACCAGTTGGCGACGGGAAGCTGACTTCCGGCCTCTTGTATGGTGGCAGTTCTCCACCATTTCCGCCTGCTCCGCCTGTCGGGTTTGGCTCCTGTGCGAACGGGTTGTAATTGACTGGACCAAATACTTTGAGCCCGTTTCCATTCGGGTTGCCTGTTTCATCCTTTGGTCCCGATACATCACCAAAGTAGCAGTTTCCAAGAACAACCTCTGTTCCCTGCATGTTGTTGTAGACTGCATAATCGCAATCCTGGAACGTAACACCCTGGATCTCCGGGTTGCATTTGCCAGTGAGGTAGATGCCGTGGCCCCTGTCGGTTGTTTTGCAGTTCCTGATGATACAATCCTTTATGTAGGGTGAAGAATTTATCATGTAGAGGCCGGCACTGTTGCTGTTTTCTATGGTGCAGTTGATGAATTTCACCCTTCCATCAACACCGGTGAATGCACCAAATTTGACCGAGCCCATGCGCCTGGTTTTTCCTCCACTGTACCTGATGACAGTGTGTTCAAAGGTGCATGCCGTTACTGACCCTTCAAACTCGATCTCGTCAAAATCGCCAGGCATTGGTTTTGTCAGTTGTCCGTTGTTGTTTGTGTCGCCAGCGACAGTGTCGTCGGAGAATGATGTTATGTAGACGGGGTTGTTTTGCGTTCCCTTGCAAGACATCGAGCCATTCACATAGAAGGCGCCCTTAACGACCTTGATGATATTTCCGGCCGCAACAGTGAGGTTGGCCCCCTTGTCTATCGTGAAATCGTCCTCGATGATGTATGGGAATTCAGAGTCCCAGACCTTGTCTTCCCTGAGCCTGCCCTTGTAGATGTGGATTCCAACGAAACTCTCTTCCAGCTCCACTCCGATGTTTTTTGCCGTGTTGCCCTGTGTTTTCAGCTCCACTTCAGGAGTGATACTGAAAAGGTGCCTGCAACGCTGGATGAGTGAGTCAACGAGTCTTATCTTTGCGCCTGCCTCTGCAATAATTGCAAAACCATTTTGCTTGTTCATGCAGTCGAGGAGGGAGCACCTTATAAGATCGACCTGACCACCCCTTACTTTCACTGCCTGGCCAAGCGATTTCTCGATTATGGTGTCTTCAATTATCTGCTCGTTTTTTGTGTTGGTTGCCTGCCCGAGGTAGATATTTCCGTTGCCACCCGAACCACCATATCTTACGACGCAATTTTTCATTACAGATCTGCCAAAAGACTCGGTCAGTTGTATACCCTGGTTGTCGCCGGGGAGTGGGTCCTTGACACCACTGTCACCGTTGCTGTCGCCACCCACACTGTCATCATTCAAGGAGGTGAAATAAATTGGCTTGTCTTTTGTGCCGATTGCTATGAGCTTGCCGTCAACCCTTATCATTTCGCCGTACTTGATGATGACGCCGGGGAGGAGGTGGAGTGTCACGCCTGGTTTGATGCCGACCGTTTTTGGGATGTAATGGACAAGATCAGCGCCCCAGACTGCATCTTCTTCAAGGAGTGGGCTCTCAAAATAGATGTTGTTGTATTTATTGCCAGAAATGGTGAGTTTTTGCGATTTTGGGTATGAATACCCGTCACAATATATTGCCCATTCGGAATCTGTGAGCTCGCAGTTGTAGATGATTGGCTTGCTTCTGCTCTGGAGCCAGACACATGCCCCCAGCTTGTCGTTCTTGTTGTCGGTTATCTTGCAGTTGTAGATGCTTGGGCTTGATGCTTGCATGTAGAGGCCGGCAGTTTCCGAGTGTTCAATGGTGCAGTTGTACAGTTTTACCCTGTTGTCAACGCCACCTGCAGCGCCAAACTTCAGGATGGCGTAGCCGCCACCTTTTTCAGCCTGACCGCCACCCCATAAGAATTTTGCGTATGTTATCGTGCATGTTCCAGCTTCGCCGGTGAACTCGATCCCGCCCCAGTCACCTGGCTGTGGCGAGGTTTTATCCTGATCATTGTTTGTGTCGCCACCAACGCTGTCATCGGTCAGTGATGTGAATATGACTGGTTTTTCTGCAGTCCCCCTTATTTCCAGGCGACCGGAAACCCCGAGCTGGCCGGTGCTTTTCACCACAACACCTGGCTGGATTCTCAGGAGGCCTTTGTTGCCGATTACAAACTTGTCAAAAACATAAGGCATGGAGGCGTCCCAGACCACTTCTTTGTCCAGAGAACCAGTGATAACCTTTATCCCGTTTGTACCGCAGTTTTTTATGATGTTTCCAAGGAGTTTTGGCGAACAGGAAAGGTCGATCTGGATGCCAATAGTGCACCTTTCAACCGTGCAACCGGAGATTGATGGGTTTGAATCTTCCTGTATCCAGATGCCTGCGCCTGTCTTTGGGTCCTGGCAGTCGGTTATGACACACTCCCTCAGCACCGACGTGGAGTTTGCAAACCATGCGCCCATTGAAGCCGATTTGGATATCATGCAGTGGGAGATTCTTATTCTATCGTCAGAGCCTTTTCCGGATGAAAACTTAAGTGTCCCGAAACCACCCCTGCCACCATAGAGGAATTGCACCTGATAAAGCTCGCAGACACCGCAGTTGTCCGGAAATTCAACGTTGCCCCAGTCACCTGGTGATGGCTTTGATGAGTCTCCATCCTTGTTCGAATCTTCCTTCATGTCATCTTTGAGCGATGTGAATATTATCGGTTCATTTTGGGTTCCGATGGCTTTTATCCTGCCTTTTACGCCAATATTGCCACCCAGTTTGACCACTGTCCCTGGCATTAATGTCAGGGTGGCATCAGGAGCTATATAAAAACCTTCTGGCATAGTGATTGTTCCTGACCAGACGGTATTTTTCAAAACAGTAAAGGGTACCGCCCCGGCTTGTGGAAGACCATAAATGGCGGGTATCGTAAGACTAAACACCAATGTAAGAAAAAGAGCAAAAAACTTCCTCATTCCAATCCTCCTTTAGTTCTCTAGTTTACTCCTGGTCTCAAAGTCTTCAAGTGAACATGAACAGTGAGTTCATCCAGAACTCTTGGAAATAAAAATCTGATTGCTACGAGAAAATATTATATCATTATGTAAATTGATTGTATGTAAATATTTTTTGTTCGGGTTTGTTCTTATGGATTGTTTGCTTATAGGATAAGCTCAACTTTAACAGTAGAAATTAGTTTCGTATTGCCAAATGCATCGCTATGATTGTTCTTATGGAACACATTTTTTGGGTGCTTGAAAATAGGCTTGCTGGGAGACCGGGTCCCGATGAGGTGCCGTGGGATTTGGGGAAGATATATGGGGCTGGTTTCAGGGCGATGCTCTCCCTGGAGAACAACGTTGATCCGGCAGAGATCAAAAGATTTGGTTTTGAACATCTCCTTGCCCCAATGCCTGATGAGATACCGCCAGACAGCAATAGCATTTCGGCGTACAAAAAGCTCCTTCCCGGTGCTATTGATTTCATTCAAACGCAGTTTTCAAAAGGGTTGCCCGTACTTGTCCACTGTCATGCAGGAATGGACAGAACAGGGATGGCAATAGCGTGTTTTTTGGTGCGACATCACAACATGGCCCCTGAAGAAGCCCTTTCAAAAGTAAGAAGAACGAGGCCTGTTGCTCTTACTAGCGCCGGCTACGAGGCGGCCTATTTTGCTGTGGTCTCATCCCTAGTCTAATTGTGTTTTGATTTGCCATTGATGGAAAACATTAGATTTATCTTGCCAAGGCGTATTTTCATCAGAGTTGCTCCCTAAAAGATGCAATAAAAATCAATTGTTCTCATAATTTGGAAGCAGATTTTTTGGCGAAAAATTATTTGTTATTGTTTCTTGGTTTGTTATTGAATTTGCCGTATTTGTTGTAGTTCGTTCTGGCAATTGGTGGAAGATCAACCTCCATTTTTATTGGTTTGAGGTCCTGTTTTTGCTGGTGGTGTTGATGATACTGCTGGGGTTTTTGTTGCTGGCTGCCCTGTTTCCCCTTAAAGTATTTTTTGTTTTGGTTGCCATACCTGTTTTGTTGAGGCCTGTCTTGTGGTGGTCGCCATTCTTCGCGTTGTGGTGATGAGATGCCAGGCCTCCAGCTGAGCATGTCCTCGTTTCCACCGGAACGCCTTTGCCTGTCGTCTGACATTGGCAGTCTTCGCCTGCCTGGCTGGAAGTTTTTTTGATACCATGTGAAGGTTGTTTCGGATTCTAGGTAATCTTCTGCGATCGCTCCCTCATCTCTTCCGATTTCGAGATCAAAGTAGTAAGGGGCGCCCTGGAGTGCCTCAATGCCCTTCTCAGTGAGCGAGATTTCGTTGTCATCGAAATCATCTATGATTCCCTGAGACATGCAATATTCAGCAAAAAGCTTCCCCAAGTCAGCAATGCTTATTTTAAGTTCCGGTTTCATCGCCAGAAATTATATTTGTTTTGTGCCTTTTGACAACATAATAAATTTTGTGGAATATATTGCAACACCATAAGAACCAGTAAAATACGATTTAAAGCAACTTTCATGTGAAAACTGGACCATTAAGAATGTTGTTTTCATGCGCTTTGCTAGTGGCAATCGAGCTATTTCTTGTCTTGGGGTATTGACAAACCAGTAAAAATGTATAAATACAAACTTGTGCTTGAAAACATATCTTTTGCCACAAGAAATTCAATAAGAACTCAAAACAATCACAAAACATCAAAGAACAGCTCTGGGGAATCCATAAAACACACTTTTATA
>JAGOOK010000040.1 GCA_017992555.1 Caldisericia bacterium
TCGGTTTTTGCTGTGGTGATTGTTTGAGGAAAGCACAGCAACAATGATGCCAGAACAGCTATTGCTGTTTTGCCCGGCCTCATCGGAACGCCATGCCGGCGTATGTCACAACATTGGAGAAATCATGACTCATGACCCCACTGTTGCTGTATGCTAACAGTTTGCCGGACGTTGCACCCCTGCGCTTTGCCAGCTCGGTTGCCACAGCTATCGGGCCTGCGCCGCACATTGTTATCTCTTTTTCGGCGACCACGCGGAGCATTGCCATCCAGTCGAGCTTTTTTATTTCATCAATGGCCATTCTGTCCCTGGCCTTGGCGGTGTATTCCGGTTCGTAATGGGAGAAATCGGAGGAGGCGACAAAGAGCACTTCTTTTCCAGAAGTTGCCTTGTCAAGTGCGTTTGCGAGGTCTTCAATCGCCTCAATGCTGTAGTCACCCATGGCAATTGGCACTATCTTGAAATCTTTTTTGCAGTACTGGAGAAATGGGATCTGGACTTCAATGCTGTGCTCGTTGAGATGGGCCTGGGTGTCTGGCTTTGCATGTTTGGAATTGTTTAGCAGGGCTATAGTCGTTCCCTTATCAACTGGCACATTGCCAAGCGGTGTTTCCCAGCCCCCATCAGGCCAAACCGAAATGGGTGCTCCGAGTCCGGTATGGTTTGGGCCAATGATGACAACGGTGTTTGGAACAACTATTTTTGAATAGACTGTGCCTGCCACCTTTCCGGAATACATATATCCAGCGTGCGGGACGATAATTGATGGCACTGCCGTTTTTGTGTCTGCACCCTCAAAAAAGGATTCAAGCATTGATCCCAGTTTTTGTGGATCATCAGGGTAAAATCTTCCTGCAACATAAGGTTTTCTGTCCATAACCATATTACAAGATAATCTTATCATTTGTTACTGTCAATTGCTGGGAAATTTGTTTAGCATTGCATTATGAAGTTGTTTCTGGATTGCGACCAGACTCTTTATAGGAATAACAGTCTGGAAGAGAACATTAGGTCACGCATGGTGCTTTTCATGAAGGAGCATTTTGGGGAAGAGACTGAGGTTGTAAACAAGATAAGGGCCGATTATCTGAGAAGATATGGGTCTACGCTTGCAGGATTGATGATCCATGAAAAAATTGATCCTAGAAAGTTCGTTGATTTTGTTCACGATGTTGATCTCACATTATATCTTTCCCCAAACCCCGTATTAAGAGATGTCTTGGAATCCCTGGCGTGTCCGATATATATTGCCTCAAATGCGCCAAGATTCCATGTGGAGAGCATTCTCAAGGTATTGGGTGTTGACCACATTCCACTTAAAGTATTCTCCATAGAGAGCTTTGGCTATGAAGGAAAACCAAATCACAGCAGTTACAGGCATCTTCTTGAGCAGACATCAACGATGCCGGGTGAAGCAATGCTGGTAGATGATTACACATTAAATCTCAGAGGTGCCAGAGAAGTGGGTTTTGCTACCTGCCTGATTGGCAATGAGGAGTGGGAACCCAGGCTTGAGAGGCTTGAACTGATTTCCAGTCTGCCTGGTATAACGCATTAAAAGGGGAACAAATATGAAAAAAACAATATCCACCATCATTATATCAATACTTGTCATGTCTCTCCCTGTTTCAAAACCAACCAGTATTTCAGCAAAAGATGGGATATCGATAAAACCGACCAGCAGTGCCATAGAGCTTTCCTGGGATGCTGTTTCGGGGGCATCATTCTACCAGATCGCTAGGGTTTCCCCAAAGAAGGACCTTTTTCCAAAACCTGTTGCCCAAAACCGCTGGGTGGACGAATCACCTTCGGCCGATTCACCAAATACTTACGAAATAAAAGCCCTTTCAACCTCAGGGCAGGTTGTTTCCACACTTCCGGAAGTGACTGCATCTGTTGATCCCAATACGCCAACACTTTCAAAACCGTGCCATGTTGTGCTCAGCTTTGCCATTGGCAGCAAGTCCTACACTGAAAATGGTGCCATAAAAACAATGGCTGTAGCACCACTTTCCAGGGACGGCAGGACTTATATCGTAATCAAGCATGTTGTGGAGCCGCTCTTTGGAACAATTGGCTGGGAAGCCAAAACAAAGAAAGTAACAATAGAGGCCCTTGGCAAAAAAATCGAGATGTGGGTCGGGAAACCCGTTGCAAAAATAAATGGTAAAGACACGCCGATTGACCCCAAAAATTCCAAGGTTGCCCCGTTCATTGAAGGTGGAAGGACTTATGTCCCGCTCCGCTTTCCGGTCGAGTCGTTTGGAAGGGGCAAGATAGACTGGTACCAGAAGACCAAAACTGCTGTCCTGGTTTTTCCCGTAGGCTCCGGCAAGTGGGCAGAAGGCACCGTAAAGAGCGGCTCGGTTTCATTTGACAAAACCACCCTCAAGGTTGAAGGCATAAAAGATGGTTCCTGTGTTGGCATACAGTACGAAAATCTCCCAGGCTCAAAGGTGGTTGTTGGAAGGTATGCCCAGGTTCCATGCACCACAAAGGGTTGCGAAGGCAATGAGGTCTCCGGAACAGTCGACAAGGTTGACGGTTCAAATGTGGTGGTTTCTGGCCAATCATTCCGTTTATCATCGGGTCTTTCCGCACCCTCTTCTGATTCCTGCATCAGGGCCTGTGTTGTGCAAGGTGCGATTGTTTCTTACAAGCTTTCTGTTTGCCCTGGCAAGGGCTATGAAGGGCAAATCCAGCTGGTCAGGTGCCAGGATGGCCTCATTTCGGTCAACGCCCTTGGCACAACTGTAACAGTCAGGTTGCCGCAGGGTTTTGATTGTACTTCGCTTTCTGCCGGCCAGTGCATCAGGTTTGACGGAAGGCCCGACCCATCAGACCAGACGCAGATAAACGCAACAGTTGTCGAAGTTATCCAGTGCAGGGTTGGCCAGGAGATGGTACTTTTTACTCAGGGCACCTGCTCTGGTGGCCAGATCGAAGTGCAGGACATCTCTGGCAACAGTTTTACGCTCAAGGTGCCGGAGGATGTTCCCTGCGGAGACATCCAGCCTGGCGAATGCCTCAAGGTTTTTGCAAAAAAAGAGGGCAACATGCTTGTGGCCTCAGAGGCCAATATTGTCCAGCCACCGAAGGATGAAAAGTTCTATAGACTTGCTTTTGTCACTTCAGTGAGCCCGCTCAAGGTGACTGTTCCTGGTGGAAACACGTTTACCCTTGTGCTTCCAAAATACTTCAAGACCCAGCTGAAGATTTTTGACGGGCTTGACATTTGGGGCGCAGTTTCAGGTTCAACCATAAAAAGCCCGAGGGTTGTTTCTGTGTCAAACGCCGGAAAATACCTCAAGGGTGAGGTCGTTGGTGTTGTCTGTGACAAGAGGTCGGTGCTTGTAAACGAGATTTCAAGCAAGACCACGGTTGTGCTTTCGGACCTCGCAAATTGCGAGAATATCCAGTTTGGCGAGTGCTATTCTTTCTTTGGGGTGCAGACAGAAAAAGAGTTTCTTGCTTGCACGCTTGAAAAAACCGAATGCCCGAAAGGCTGCCAGGGAGAGACCTACGAGGGCACCATTGTCGAAAAGGACTGCCAGGCTGGTACCGCAAAAATAAGGACTCCTGCGGGAGACTATCTATCAGTCAAACTGCCACAGGGATTTGACTGTTCATCGCTTAAAAAGGGCCTTTGCCTCGAGATTTGCGGAAACCTTGACGGCAATGTTATCACTGCCCAGAAAATCTCTTTCAGGGACTGTAGGGAACCGGTTTGCACCGGCAAGCTTGTCGAGGGGCTCATCGTTTCCACAAGCTGCAAGGATGGCACATTCAGGTTTGCCACCAAGGATGGGGAGCTCCAGCTCCAGATGCCGGAGACCCAGGAGTGCGAGGACGTTCCTGCTGGCTCGTGTGCGCAGGTCTGCATTGTTGGCGAATCGAAGACGTATTACATAAAAACCATACCCTGCTCCAAGTTCGGGTCTGTCCTTGAAGGGACAATCATACAGTCCGCAAAGGACTCGTACACGGTCCAGACCAAGGAGGGGAATGAAATCCAGCTCCTCTGGAAGGAAGGCCTTTCCCTTGGAGACTGCATTATTGCGCTTGGCAACTACCTTCCTGAGAGCACGACACAATTCAGGGCAGACATCGTTGCAAAAACCACCTGTGGTGGCGTTGAGAACATCAGTGGATCTGTAACTCTCGTTGATTGCGCCAAAAAAACCATTGAGGTTGCAACAGAATCTGGCACCCAGGAGATAAATCTGCCAGAAGATGCCGACTGCAAGACATTTTTGCCCGGGGATTGCGTTTTTGTGAGGCACAAGGACGGCAAGACCCTCATCAATAAAGTTGATTGCCCGCAGACCAAAAGGGCTCATTTTGCAATGTTTGTTATCGGTAACAACAAAGAAACAGTCTATGGAACAGATCTCGCCACACTTGACCGGTTTGAGTGTATTGGACAAAAGCCGCCTGCCGCTGGTTCGGTCGTGATTGTCCAGGGACACCAGGTGTCATCCAGAAAGGTCCTCCAAGCCACCTTTACCCCGTATGACATTGGCTGTGTCCAGACAAAACCAGTTTCAGGAAGGCTCATAAGCTACAGGGAAGAAACAAGAGCAGGAACGATCGAGGACGTTTTTGGCAACAGCTACGTAATGATTTTCCCTGGCGACAGGACTTTTGCTGTTGGCGATTACCTCTCGCTGAAGGTCCAGGTCTATGACACCGGTCTTGGCACAAGGTGCATGATAGCCACAGAACTCTACAAATCGTCTGAAGGCGGCATTGCACAGGCCAATGTAACAGGCGTCATATTCGCAATAGACCCGGTTGAGGGTGCTGCGCTACTCCATGTTTCAAGTGGAGAGAACATTGCAGTCATGCCTTCTGACCCGGAAACCCTGAAAATCGTCAGGGTGGGCGACTGTGCAAATGCAGTGGGCCGCTACAAAAAGGGTGCAATGATTGTCGAGAAAGCCACACTCACGGTTTCGGACTGCTTTGGTGGAACACTTGGCAGGAATTTCACTGGCGTCATTGTTGGCGTCAATTCGACCGAAAAAACCATAGATGTCTACTCCGACAAGGGTGGCGTCTATGAGGTGACTGTGGAATCTGTCTCGATGCTCACGGGCCTCTCGCTTGGCAACTGCGTTGCCGTTTCGGGAATCCTGATGGATGAAACAGAAACCAGACTCCTTGGCAAGACGATTGCCAGGATTGATTGCAAGCAGGGTGGTTTTGAGCCAATCTCCATAGAGGGCAGGATCGTCCTTCTGGACACATCCTCCAAACAGGCGCAGATCGAGTCGATTGATGGCATGAAATGGACTGCCTACCTTGAACGCCCCGATCTTTGCACTGGGCTAAAAGTTGGTACGACTGTGAGGTGCTGCGGAAAACTCCAGGCAAAGCAGGGCATTATTGCCAAGGCATACCTCAAGAAGGCAATTCTTCCGACTTCCAGATGGTCGGTCATTGGCAAGGTCATGGAATCAGGCAATGGCACATTCAAGTTGGAAGATTCAACCGGAAGGACATGGGAAGTAAAACCGGACAATGGTTTGCCTGCCACTGGCCAGAGGGTGCTCTGCGTTGGAAATGTTCCGCCTGACGGGCTCTCTGCAATAGACCATGCCACATGGACGGACATTGGCAGCTGGCAAGAGCCAAAAACTTCCATCGTTGGCACTGTTTTTGGCGTTTCTTGCGGCATGGACAAGCTTTTAATCAGAGACGACCTCCTGATGATGCATTCACTGAGGCTTCCGCACGCCGGTTTCTGCGGCTCGTTCACCATTGGCGAGTGTGTCTCCGTTTTGGGCAGGGTGCTTGCCAACATACCCAACCTCACCAAGGTTGCCGAGGTCAAACCATCGACTGGAAAATGCAATATACAGACGGTCACTGGCTGGGCAATAGCAAGGTCCACCAAAGAAAGATATGGAATCATACAAGGTTTTGACGGATTAACATACAGGCTTGGGTTTGACACTGAATTGATGACCGGAAAATTCTCGATTGGCAGTCTCTACAAGGCAAAGGGAAGGTTCCTTTCCACATCGCCTGATACACTAAAAGTCGAGCAGATCGATTCGGTTTCGCAGCCGGTCTATCAGACGGTTGGCAGGATTGTTTACATTGATGGCAGCGATTTCTACCTTCAGGAATCATCGGGAAGGATTTTGAAGGTCAAAGCTCCAGGAGGTGTTTCTCCTTGGACAGCCTGGCTCTCCCAGAGCTTCTCGGTGGCCGGCAAATTTGAAGAGGGTGGAGCATTCCTGGCCGAATCAGTCAACCCGATCGACACCGAGAGGGTCGCAGTCGAGCTTGAGGGCGAAGTAGCCACGGCATCAGACATTGAAGTGATAGTGAAGTCAAAGCAGGGCGGAATATGGAGGGCAGAGGGCTCGTTTGGTGCAAAAGCAGGCGACAGCGTTTATGTTGTTGGAACTGCTGATTCAAACAGGTGGTGGACAATCGCTTCTGCGAGGCTGACTGTGGTCAGGGGTGATGCCCCGACCAGTCAGATAATGTCCTGGGGCATTGTTGATTCAACCGAGTGCGAAAACAACAGGCTCAAAATAAAACTTGATGATGGAACAATTTATGAGGTTTACCCCGAAGACCTTGGTGTCTGCGAAGGTTTTACCCAGGGCGAGAGGGTGCAGTTCTCTGGAGTGATTTCACACGACAGAGGTAGGACTGTGCAGGGTGGAAAACTTGCTAGGTCCGGTCTGTCAGGCGCGACAAAGACAATTGTGGGCATAATAACCGAGGTCTCTTGCACCTCCAGGGTCATAAAAATGAGGGAGGAATTTGCTCAGGGTGGTGGGCAGGGGCCGATATGGACGATAGGCCTCGCAAAGGATGCAGAGTGCGAGAAGCTCAAGACTGGAGATAGGATCAGCGTAACTGGCGACCCGGTGCCTTCACAGCAATACCAGCTTGAGGATTGCAAGGTCATAGTGGTAGGTGAGGAGATAAAGGAGCTGAAGATAACAGGAAAGCTCCACACTCTCAATTGTGCCTCAAATGTCATGATAATTGAATCTGATGGCAAGCTGTACAGAGTGTTTCCATCCCAGGAATCAAGATGTTCCGATCTCTTCTCAGGTGACACAATTGAGGTGACCGCAAAGGTCTCAATCTTCAGAAAATACGTTCTCAATGATGCAACATGGAAGAAGATCTACGACAAGGACGCATTCAAAATACTGCAAGGAAAAGTTGACACTGCAACCTGCCCTGGCATCAGGTTCATGGATTCAACAGGTGAATACTGGAAGGTCAACATCAGGGAAGACCAGCCTTGCGACCTTCTTGATAATGGCATGGAGATAACATTAAAGGGTGTGCTCGACCTTTCCCAGGACCACCTCATGCACAAGGCCGAGATACTGGACCTTATGAGGCCAAAAGTTATCTACGGAACGATTGATGACATCTCCTGCTCCGAAGGAAAACTTGTTGTTGTGGACAAGGCAAATTCCTATTGGGAAGTTGTAATGGAAACATCCTTTGGCGATTGCATTACAAACAAATTCTCCAAAGGCGACATGATACAGGTCAGTGGTTTCCAGAACATGCTTTACAAAGACTCCCCGATATATTTTGGAAAGGTGGAAGGATTTGGCAATGAAACCGGAATGATACCAATGGATTTCATTGGTGAGGTCCTGAATACTGATTGTGGCAAAGGTAACATCCAGGTCCGTTCCGGGCACACCACCTGGATAGTGACCATTCCGGATGGTTTTGATTGCAACAGTCTAAAACCTGGCGACTGGGTCAAGGTCGAAGGTGGCAGGGAAGACTGGTCAAAGAAGATATGTTTTGGGAACAAAATTGAAGTGACTGTTGCCACAATGATCGGATTTATTTCCGAGGCCAATTATGCCAAAAACGAGCTCACAGTTGTCGAGATAAAAAAGCCTGAAATGAAGTGGACCGTTTCGCTTGCTGATACGAGCAAGCTTACATCATACAAAAAAGGAATGTTTGTAAAGATATCAGGAACAGTCAACCCGCCAAACACAAGACGCATTACCGGCGCAAGCGTTGCGGCCACCTTCACCCAGATAAAGGGAAAGATCACGATGGTTGACCACAACAAACAACTGGTCAAGGTGACCGGCACTGATCTCAAGGAGTATACCTGCTACGTTAAGACTGACTGGGTCAACTTGGAAGACTACAAGCTTGACCAGAACATCATTGTGACAGGCAATATAACACAAAGCAAAGACAAAACAGCAGAGATGAAGGAGTGTTTGCTCGAAGATAACAATCCATTTTTCAATATGAGGAGAGTATTGAAAAAACTTGCAACACGGTAGAAGTCGGTGTGGATGCCCCGGAAACGAGGCCGACACACCCGCCATCAGATGCAGTTTTTATCTGGATAAGCACTTCTTCGCCAAGTTCTTCGGGGCCCTCAATCCAAAAGGTCTGGGCCCCTTTTTGTTTTGAAAGCTGATAGAGTCTTTTTGTGTTGGCCGAAACTTTGCCACCAACTACGACAACAGCCTTGCATTTTCCGGCAACTTCAAGCAACTGCGCCTGTCTTTCCCTGGTTGAAGTGCAGATAGTGTTTTCAAAAAGGAGAAGGTCGGTGTGCCCGGTTAATTCGCAGGCAACGTCCCTGAGCAGCGAGGTGTCTTGTGTGGTCTGGGAGAGCACGGCAATTTTTTTGAAAAAGCCAATTTCCATGGCCTGGCCTATGTTTCCTACGACAATAGGGTCAACTGCAAAGCTGGAAACTGAGACGACCTCCGGATGGTGTGAATCTCCAACGATGATTACCTTGTAGCCCTCGTCGGAAAGCTCTGCCACCCTTTTCTGCAGCCTTTTGACAAATGGGCATGTGCAGTCAATTATCCTGATGTTTGGAAACCCGTTGTACACATCTTTTGGGGCGCCATGCGCTGTTATGGCAACTATGCCTGATGTTGACTGGTCTGGAGATTCAATGGTATGAACACCGTTGCGTTCCAGATTTGCAACTACCTGAGGGTTATGGACAAGGTGTCCAAGTACCTGGACCTCACCAGTCTTCGAGAAGGATGTGACTTCGTCAATGGCCCTCTTTACACCGAAACAGAAACCCTGGCAGGCTTCGGGCAGGACGACCTTCATGATTCCCTGTAAACTAGCCCTTCTATGAGTTCGCCAAGGGATTTCTTCAGCTTCTCGTCGGTTGGTATTGAGGCCAGCAAAGACAATGCCTTGGAGGTGTATTCCCTCACCTGTGACATTGCATATTCCTTTGCACCAACCACCTCAAGGCAAGAAAGGAGTGATTCCGCATCTTTCTGCGATATTTCCTTTGAGTAAGCTTCTTGGATGAGCTTTTTCGTGGAATTGCTGCCGTTTTCCATTGCGTATGAGATCGGGAGTGTTTTTTTGTGGTGTACAAGATCGGAACCAACCGGCTTGCCCGTCTTTTTTGGGTCACCCCAGAGGCCAAGGATGTCGTCCTGTATCTGGAATGCCATGCCGGCCGATTCGCCGACCTGCTTCATCTGCGGTGCAAGGTTCCTCAGCTCTTCCTTTGCCTGCAATGCGAAGCCGCAGGAAAAGCTTGTACTCAGGAGGCAGGCAGTCTTTGCCCTTGCCATCTGGAGGTATTGTGCCGTGTAAACCACATCCTGTTTTTCGTACAAGATATCAAGGTGTTGGCCTTCGAAGACCCTCTGGGTCATCTCCTGGAATGATTCATACCATTTCATGGCTGTTCTTGGGGAGAGGTGTACACAAGCATTTCTTGCGCACTCAAACGAGAGCGCCTCCGCAATGAGGGCCGCATTGAGTGCTTGTGGTATACCAATGACTTTCCAGA
>JAGOOK010000041.1 GCA_017992555.1 Caldisericia bacterium
TTTTTCTCTTCTTCCTTTGTGGTGGTGCCATTTGAAGAGCATGAAGAAATGAGTATTGCAACCAAAACGACGACGGCCACTGCCGCAAGAGAAATGCCACCAATCGTGAAGATTTTCTTTCTGAGCAACTTGTCTTTTTGGGCCTTTGTCTGTTTTTCCTGCTTTACGATCTTCTCCAGTTCAGCTTTCGATTTGACTTTTTTCGATTTTTCAAGGATTTCTCTGCTTTTCTTGTCCATCTGGCTCCTCCAGTATTGTAGTAACTACTCTGTAAAAATACTCACCAAGTCCCATTTTTGCAAGGAACTTGAAAATCCCCGGATATGGCACCCCTTCATACAGGAGTACCCTTAACCCTGAGGCAGAAATTATCTTTTTCGCTTTCTTAAAAGACATGTGGTTCACATATTCAATCTTTTTTGAGTCCAGCGAACCGGCCCTGAAAATATACCTTTCATCATCTACCAATGTCCTGTATGCATCAAGGAGTGTTTTTTCGCTAAAGAACAGGTGCGCGAAGGGAAACCTTATTGCATCGGTAAGGTGGTGGCCACCGGGCCTGCCCCATGTTGTGAATGACATTACAACTTTTCCACCGGGTCTGAGCACCCTTCTGGCTTCTTTTAACATCAATACCGGATCTTTCACATGCTCAAAAGCGTCAAACGCAAAAACCAGGTCAAAAGATTTATTTGGGAAAGGCAATGACATTGCGTCCCCTGCCACAAACTTGCAGTTTCTGGCTCCCCTTGTTGCCGCAAAATCATTTGCCATTGCTACAAATTCCTGGCCAATATCAACACCGGTTACGGATTTTGCGCCAAGATCAAAGAGATAGACGGCTTTCCCTCCGGCGCCACAACAGTCATCAAGAGTGTCCTTGCCTTTAACAAGTCTCTCAACTTCAAAACCAGTGGGGAAATATCCGATTGTCTTCTTTGCCAGGTCATACTCCCAGGCTGCGTACGAACCCTTGCTTTCCCTTTCGAGGTCTAAGGGGTGCTTCTGTCCTTTTGGAAACAGCTTGTTGATGCCAAGTAGAAGTTTTACGGGGAAGCTTGCCATTCTCTGGATTCTAACTACAGTCCGATTACATGTAAAGTAGAATGAAGGTTTTTTTCAAACTTTCTTTCCAGTGCCCTTGCAAGAAGTGTGCACACACCCTTGACCAGTTTTTCGTCCATCTCCCAGCTTTTCCAGTCTGCATACTGCATTCTTCTCAATGCTCCTATCGCAAACCCGGGGACGCTTGGCATGCCAGGTTTTGCACACTCACCACATAGAAAAGATGTTGACCCATAGTCAAAGAAAGCCCCTCCATCTATACTCTCGGAGCAAAGCGAGCAATACTGTGTGTCAATCGGGTATCCCAAAAGCGCAAAAAAACCTGACAGAAAAAGGCCCATTGAATAAAGCGGATTCTTTGATGCATCCAGGCACTCAAAGCTGTTCAGAAGCAATTCGTATATACCACTTTCTTCCATATTCTGGGGCACAAAAAGGCAAACGGCCTCCGAAATAAACTCGCTTACAGCAGATTTTTCAAACGATGTACCAAAACTTGAATAGTATTTTTGGAGCGACAGCGATGTTATCGTGAATCTCTGTGATCTTTCGTAAAGCTCGCAGTCAACAATGGAAACGGGCTCTGTAACACAGGCCCACCTTGTTTTTGTGTCCTTTGCTTTACGTATTTTTGCCTCAATCACGGTGTCAGAATCAGTTACAAGCACAAGCTGCTTGTCTGCATCGCCAAAGGTCTTCTTGGCAAGTATTATCGCCTCGGACTTGATATACGGCACGTTTCGATGATAAACCCTGTTTAAAAAATGGACAAGAGATGTATAATGGTTTTTAAGGAGGCCTCAAATGGACAAGTTTTCAAAAAAACTCACCGATGACGAGATAAGGCTGAAATTTATCAGGATCCCAAAGGGCAAGGAAAAACTTTTTAAAAAAGGCGACTTTAAAACCAGTTTCAATGAGGGTGAATTTATTGCTTATATTTACCCAATAGAGTCCAAAAGCATGGGCCCAAACATGAAAATGTACGAATACCAGCTCAAATTCAGAGACCCGCAACCGCCAATTTTTACATTCAACGAAACACTGGAGTTCACGACCTTTGATTCAGGGGAAACGTGGCTCATAAGTTTCGCGTGATAATTGTTGACGATTTGTTTCCAAATTGTTTATATCTACTGTGAGTATGTGGAGAACTACTTATTTTCTAAGCCCATAAATGGTTCTTGGGCTCCAAGTTATTACATGTCCTTGTGAAAAACTCACTCCGAGCAAGCTGTCACCTTGCACTTCTTCGAACGTTCCCTTTAATTTCCCGGTGCAATCAACGCAAAACAGCATTTTCCCTTTTGTTAGGTAAAGGGAACTGCCTTCGGTTGTGAAGGTTTCCGGTTCCTCTGGCAAATCAAACGATGTTTCTTCCTTGCCAGTGGCAGAATCAAAAAGGGTCGCCCTTTTGCCCTCTAAAACCACCACTTTACCCTGGCAGACAAGCGGGTGGAACTTTAGGGGCGCCTTGTTCGTGGATAATTTCCCTGAAGTCCACACAAGCTCGCCAGAATTGTGTCTTATGGCGGAAACAAAGGGCCCCGGCACTGCAAGATAGAGGTTCTTGTCATCGATTGTAAATTTCCCGTCTGGAAGTACCCATCTCTCGTTCTTCCAGACCAGCTTGCCTGTGCTTTTATTGTAGGCTTCAATCCTTGAGCCAAGCGTCCTGACAAGAACCTTGTCATACATGTTGACCGTTTCGCCAAAACCCTCGTACCTGCTCTTCTGCTTCCAGTTGCCTATGCCCGAACCGGCATTGATGCAATACAGGAAACCTGAAGCAGTTCCGGCATAAATCTGGTTGTAATCATATGATGGCTCAAAAAAGCTTGCAGGACCAAGATTGGTTTGTTCAGTTTGGAACTTCCACAATTCATATCCTGAAACCAGCTCGAACGCCTTGAGGGAGTCAGAGCAATAGACGATTAACCTGGGGCCTGCAAATACTGGAGGAAAATTGGTTTCATTTGTTGGTTTTTCGTCCTGCTCCACGTGCCAGGCCGGAACCCCATCGGTTTCATTCAGAAGCGCCACTTCAACACCGTTGAGACCGCAGCAGGCAACGTATTTTCCATTTCCCCTCACGGTTGTGGAGAGAGGTTCTGCAAGGTCACTCCAGGTCCAGGAGAGCGAGAGGAACGGCAAATTGTCACCATTTTCCCCACCCGAACATGACGCAAGAAGGCATACGATGGCCATTAATGCAAGGATCTTTTTCATTTATACGCAATATTATTTTACTTAACGTCTTATGTAAACCCTAATTGCATTTAGCCTGCTCACTCAATATGATGGATTCTAAATGAAAAAAATCGAGCTTGTAGACCTTACATTAAGAGATGGCCAGCAGAGCCTCGTTGCAACAAGGATGACAACCGAACAGGCGCTTTCAGCTTTTCCAGATCTGCTTGATGCAGGTTTCAAGGAGCTGGAGCTGTGGGGAGGGGCCACAATCGATGCTCCACTGAGGTTCCTGAATGAAAATCCATGGGGAAGGCTTGACGAATTCTACAAGCTGGCCAAGGGAAGGGCAAACATAAGGGCCCTGATAAGGGGTCAAAACCTTTTTGCATATTCCCCGTATCCGGACAACCTTGTCATAGCTTTCTGCAAGGCTGCAATAAGATCTGGTGTTTCAACTATGAGGGCTTTTGATGCTCTCAATGACAAGCGAAACGTCATGATTTCACTCATCGCTTCAAAAGCGTTTGGTGGAAAGGCTGAATGTTGCATCAGTTACACAACCTCCCCGATACACACCACAGAAAAATTCGTCCAGCTTGCCGCCGACTACGCATCAGAAGGCGCCGACATCATCGCAATAAAAGACATGGCCGGCCTCCTCAATCCCAGGGATGCCGCAATAATAATACCAGCAATCAAAAAAGAGATTTCTGTTCCATTGACGGTCCATAGCCATTCAACGGTTGGCTATGGCGAAACAACCGCACTGGTTGGATTGATGTTTGGCGCCGACAGGATAGATGTCGCGGTTGGTCCGTTTGCCGGTGGCTCCAGCCACCCACCAGTGGAGCTTGTGGCAGTTATGGCTGAGAGGCTCGGCATTGACCACGGGCTCAACCACGAAGCGATCCAGAGGGCCCAGAAGAAGCTTTTTGAGGTGAGAAAAGCCCTGGCAAAGTTTGATTCCAGCGCCAATAATCTCCCGAAACCAATCCCCAACCCACTCCCACAGACAGACATAGACAAAATCGACAAGGCAATCGAGCTGGTCAGAAAAGGTGATTTCGATGAGGCAAGGAGAACCATTGTTGACCTGATGACCTCCTATGGCTACCCAAAACCGGACGAAGCTCAGCTTGACGCCCAGGTGCCAGGTGGAATGCTCTCGAATCTTCGCAATCAGCTTAAGGAAGTCAACCAGCTCCAGCTTTTGCCCCAAATCCTCGAAGAAGTGGCCAGAGTGAGGGCAGATTCGGGATACCCTCCGCTTGTCACTCCAACATCCCAGATTGTCGGCTCTCAGGCAGCTTTCAATGTACAAACAGGTCAGCGTTACAAGATTGTCTCAAGGGAATTCAAGGACATGGTCAGGGGAAGGTATGGCAGACCAGGCCCGATATCTGAAGAGTTCTTAAAGATGGTGACTGGAAGCACCGAAAGATATACCCAGCGTTCAGGCCATTATATTGATGACGTCCCGCTCACTTCCGAAAATGGCTTCAATCCACCACCATTCATCAATAATCACAGGGACCTTCTGCTTTACTACATGCTCCCAGGGCCTACAAAAGACTTTTTCGAGAAACAAGACTCAAAAGCAAAACCACCGGAACAGCCACACTGATCCTGTCTTTACTTCAGTAAGGTGACCGCTTCCTGGGACTGGATTACAAACCCTTTGCAGAGGGCCATTCCAAGTATGGTCCTTTTGCCTTCAATTTTCCTTGCCGGCAGGCCGGTTTTCATATCAAAAACATAGAGCATCGGATCGCCGTTTAATGCAACAAAGAGGGCGTCTTTTGATGCAACAATACCCCTCATCTGAAGGGTGTTCGGGACTATGATTTTCGACTCTTCAATCCCTGTCTTCAAATCAATTTTTGCGATTTTCGATTTTGACGGCACAAGGACGTAATCGCCATATATACAGGGATTGCAACCTAATGTACTCGGCTGGCCATCAAGACCAGTTATAGGATAGTACCAGATTTTTCCCCTACTTCTCGTGTCATAGGCATATATCCTAGCTCTCGAGTTGACAAATATTGTATAGGCCGATGCCTGTGGCGGATAATCGGGGGGGCCGTCAAATTCCAGGTGCCATAGAATGCTCCCATCCATAAATGAAAGCGCAAATATATGGGTATAATCAAACCCTTTTGGGCCACCTGTTACAAACAGCTCGCGCTCGCCAAGTGTGACCCATCTGAAAACATAATCCTTTGCAACATCGGTTTTCCACTTGAAAACACCTGTTTCCTTGTGGATGCAAAAAGCTGTGCCAATATTTGTTACGCCATAGAGCAAGTCTTTGTGTTCAAACATGGAGACCACTTCTTCACCATCAAACTCTATGGCCCAATTTTCCAACATGGTTTTTTTGTAGAAGCATTTGAGGCTACTGCCACTTGTTACAAAAAGGTAATTTTCATCAAGCGCAAGCTCGTATGTGAAGGCCTCCTCAAGGAGCACCGGTGCCATTGACTGTCTTCCACTGCCCATGTCCAGAACAACGACCCCTGGGCCGTTCTCGGTTGTTGTGACAATGTATATGTTTTCACCATCGGATACTGGTGACGTGAGCGCGAGGGTTTCATAACCGATGTCCCATACCAGGGCAACGTTATTACCGGTACTCTCGTTGGCCGAATACCACCTTTGGGGCATACCACCCTTTGTGCCCCAGACAGTAATTCCCCCGCAACCAGAAACTAGCACAAGCAAGACGGTGATTTGTGCGAAAATCAGAAACTTTTTGATCATTGGCCCTAATAATAGAAAATTATACTCTCTGGTAAAGAACAATTTGGTTTTGTGCAGTGTGTGGAAAACCCTGTGGACAAATTCATGCCATTTTGCCAAGTGTCTTTGGTTTTATGAGACAATTGTCGGTTTCTGTCAATTTAACAATCAAAGGAAAAATAATCTGCAAGAAGAATCATTGCAAAAAAAGTTATCAACATGTGGAAATCTATGTGGATATCAAAAATGTGATCAGGGTAATCTTGTGTTCTCTTCAGGCATCCAGATGTTTAGCAATGCCGGTTTTGGGTTGACAGCAATCGCGCAATTGAGTCCAAAAACTTCTCCCAGGACGACTACCTTATCACTCCCTGAAACTGATCTTTGTATTATTGAGCGCGGTTCAAAATATTTCTCCCAAAAACTGCCGTTTCCTATCGACGAAAACTTTGTGGCCTTCATTGAGGTTATGTCCCACAACAGCGAGAGTTTTCCAGAGTTTGACACTGCCAGAATGTTGTCTGTGATTGGCACAAGAATACCAAAACTCTGGCAGGCCGCGCTTTCAACCTGCCCGGCCGCGCAAGAGATTTTGCTCATGAGTCCGCCGGAGAGCACCATCAGGTACGTTGAATCCTGTGTGAATGAAAACTCTGGATTCTTTGCCTGCACTGTCTTGATTATTGAGCCTTTTTTGAGATCGAAGAGCTTTACTTGTCCTGGCTGGTAGCAGGCCATGTACTTTTCGTCCCAGGACACAATGATGTTGCTCTTGTCTATGTTCTGGCCAATATTTATTTTATTGCTCGGGTTGTCTCTGTCTATAAAGGAACTCCCAACAACCATGTATCTTGGGTTCATATCAAGAGTGCCGGGCCGCCTTGTTTTTTCGTTTATGAGGGAAGGGTAGCTTATACTTGCAAGATCCTGGCCTATGATATCCATTGAAGAATAACCTGGAAAAGTCAAAATCACGTCGTTTGTCAGTATTGATCCGGATTCATCCATTGGCAACGAGGAAACGGTTGCGCCATATGTTGGGTGATTGGAGAACACAAGCCCATATGGTGGCATCTTTTCATTGCCGGTCAAATATATGCCGATTGTGTTTGCGCTTGCAACCAGCGGTGTGGAACCAAGAAAAAGCGGTGGTATGGCTTTGTTTATTGTCTCCCCATTTGGGATGCAGATATAGATTTTTGCACCAGGTGCAGAATCGTTGTCCACCTGTGAATCAAACGATATGTCCTTGGACTCAAAAGAATAATTTATTTGAGAATCATCGGTTATGACGACCTCTCTCTTTATCATTCTGTGACCTTCCATGGCCAGTCTGATCTTTTTTGTTCCTGTTTCAATCTGGCCTTCCCACGGGGTCTTTCCATAATGCTCTTCGTCGATGTACAGTTCTGCGCCCTGTGGCTCGGAGCCAATCTTGAGGTTTACCCTCTTCTTCTGGAGGTCAAAATATACGCTCGGATCAGTGTCGAAATCAACTTCTTGCTCTTTTGTTGCAAACCCTGGCAAAACAGCTTTTATAACATGCTTCCCCTTAAACTCTTCCTTTAGTTGCAAGGGAGTTAGGCCGAGAAACTCATTGTCAATATATATTCTCGCCTGGTCCGGATATGAGAGAATAGTTGTTCCTCCAGTGGATTTGGCAAGCTTATAGTTTATGGTCTGGTTGTTTTCATTGATTGTGGCTACAGACTTCAGTGGTGCATAACCGGCCAGCGAGAGCTCGATTTCTACATCGCCCTTTTTTAGTCTGGTTATCAGTGGTGTCATGCCCTTTGAAATGCCATCCAGTATTACCTCAGCACCTTTTGGCTCTGAGGTTATCTTGACCTTCAGAATATCGCTTTTTGGGATGTTGAGTGCCACCAGGAGAAAAATGCCAACGATGATTACAGATGCGAGTGTTATCGTGAAATACCTGAACTTGGGGTTTTTTGAAGAGAACCTCTGGATGCCCTTTATTTTCTCGCCATCTGATATCAGTGTTGGTCTATCATTCATTTTGCAATGACCTCACATATTCTTTCCAGGTCTTCCTTGCCGTAATACTCGATCTCTATCTTGTCCTTTAAGACCCTTACTTTGGTGCCCAAGGTCTCCCTGAGCGCCGTTTCTGCAAGAACCGCTTCATGGGTCTTATCTTCTTCCCTGGGCTGGGGTTTCTTTGTCGGGGTCTCTTCCTGTACCTTTTTTACGGCTTTCTCTGTTTCCCTTACAGACATCTGGGCGGTAACGATCCTTTGCATCATGTCCAGCATGAGCCCCTCGTTCTTGAGGGAGAGGAGTGTTCTTCCATGGCCCTCTGATATTGTCCCCTTGAGTATTGCGTCCTGGACAACATCAGGAAGATCGAGGAGCCTTAAAAGGTTCGCCACATAAGGCCTGCTCTTTTTGATGCCGTCTGCGATCGACTCCTGTGTGTAGCCAAACTCCTCACGGAGCCTCTTCATGGCCCTGGCTATATCGATCGGGTTCAAGTCTTCCCTCTGGATGTTTTCCACAAGGGCAAACTCTGCCGCATCAATGTCAGATATCTCCCTTATGACAACGGGGATTTTCTCAAAACCTGCCAGTCTTGCGGCCCTGAGCCTTCTTTCACCTGCGATAAGCTCAAAACCGTTCCTGACCCTCCTGACGACAATCGGCTGTATTACACCAGACTTTTTTATCGATTGTGCCAGCTCCTGCAGTGCGGCCTCATCAAGTGCGGTCCTTGGCTGGTATGGTGAATAAGTGATTGCGTCAGTTGACAGCTCAATAACACCACTTGAGATTTCTTCGCTCGGGAGCAAGGCCCCGAGACCTTTTCCCAGTCCGAACTTACCTGCCACCTTTGAGCACCTCCTCGGCCAGTTGTTCATATGATGATGCCCCTTTTGAGGTAGGGTCATAGACTGAGATTGGCTGGCCATAGGAAGGGGCTTCAGATACTCTGACATTCCTTGGGATTACTGACTGGAAAAGCTGTTCACCAAAATATTTTTTTACTTCCGAGGCGACCTGCCTGGAGAGGGTTGTTCTCTCATCGTACATCGTTAGGAGGACTCCAAATATTGAAAGCGTGGGGTTAAGTGTCCTGTGGATAAGGTTAACGGTTGAAAGGAGCTGGGACAACCCTTCCAGCGCGTAATATTCGGTCTGTATCGGAATAAGCACCTGGTCTGATGCAACAAGGGCATTTATTGTCAAAAGCCCGAGTGATGGTGGGCAATCAATGAGAGTAAACTCAAACTTTTCCTTTGCGGTCTTCAAACCCTCTTTTAGTCTGTGTTCTCTCTGCTCAAGGTCGACAAGTTCGACTTCTGCACCGGCCAGGTCGACCTTTGAAGGGACTATATAAAGATTTTGGTACTGGGTCTGGATTGTTATTTCATCAAGTGTACCTTGGCCTATTAGAAGGTCATAAGTGGACTTCTTGACGTCCATCCGGTCGACGCCAACACCAGTCGTCGCATTGCCCTGTGGATCAATGTCGCAAATAAGGCATTTTACGCCCCTCTTTGCAAGAGCATAGCCCAAGTTTACGGCGGTAGTTGTTTTTCCAACTCCGCCCTTCTGGTTTGAAAGCGCAAGGATCTTGCCCATGTTTCACCTTTTTTTGGTGGAGGTGACGGGATTCGAACCCGTGTCCAACTTGCCTTTCGAAAGACAGGGATTACAAGCTTTGCAAGCCGTTTACCCTCTTAGCCTATGGCTTGCCCTTTGGCAGAGGG
>JAGOOK010000012.1 GCA_017992555.1 Caldisericia bacterium
ACCGGCAATGAATTCCTTGGCCTTGAGGAATCAGGTGGCCAGTACACTGTTTACGTCAAGAAGGTGGTAGGGTGAAATTAGGGATCGTTGTTCTTACTACGCCGTATACCTTCCAGAACATGGACACTGCCATTTCACTTGCAGGTGCTGCGCTTGAGAAGGGCCACCAGGCGATGATCTTTTTATACATGGACGGTGTCATAGCTGCATCAAATCTGATCAAACCTGGGAATGACAGGAGCATCCCGATAAAGATGCAATCTTTGATCGAAAAGGGTGTTAAAATAACGCCTTGCGGTGTTTGCTGCAATTACAGGGGTGTTCGCCAGGCTGACAGCCAGCCAGGCATCAGGCATGCTGGCATCGCGGCCCTTGGTCAACTCGTGAGCGAGTGCGACAGGGTTTTGACATTGGGATTCTGAAGATGGCAAAAAAAGTTGCAATTGTTGTTTCAAAAGCGCCGTATGGCTCAGCAATCATGGGCGAGGCATTCAGGGCGGCCATGGGTCTCCCTTCTATTGGTCTGGAAACCAACGTTGTCCTTGAGGGAGATGCAGTGTTCGCGCTCCTAAAAGACCAGAAGCCGAAAGAAGCTCTGGATTTCGGGAGCCTTCATGATGCGTGGCTACAATTTGAGGATTACGGGTTCAGCCTTTTTGTTCACAAACCTTCGGTTGAAGCCAGGGGATTGACCTGTGAACAGCTTTCTCATTGCCAGACACTGGATGATTCCGAATTCAAGAAGATGCTCCGCGACATGGATGCAATACTGAGGTTCTGACATGGAAAAGAAAATGTTTATAATGCTGACAAAGTCTCCCTACGGGTGTGAGGAAGGCAAAATAAGGATTTCCAATGCGCTTGCCGGAGATGTGGTAGTTTTTGCCCAGGATTCGATTTATGGGGCAACAAATCCACCTGGTGAGCTTGCAGAATTGGTCAAGTCCAAAATGTCAGAAGGAATAAAGTTTTATGCCTCTGAGCCTGACTGCAAAGCCAGAGGCGTTGAGCCAAAATTTGGCATAAAACAAATTGGTTATTCTGAAATGATTGATCTGATAATGGAGTGCCAGCTCTCATATTAGATTACGTGTGGAACAGGGCAAAGCTGAACTCGATAAAGTTTTGCCCTGCGTAAGACAATTTTCCAAAAACAATTTTTTAAGCAAAAAACAATTAATTTGTTTGCCCTGACGGATATTCATTTTTTTGGCAATATTCAGGCCCCGTGTTTTGCCTGTTTTTTATTTGACAAAACACAGTGGCGTCTATAAACTGGCTTAGTTACAAAACGCACATCGCGAAGGCTTTCGGTGAAAGTAAAAACAAGTCGCGATGGAGGCAAAACCGAAAGGAGCATCAATGAGCGTAGTAAACATGAAACACCTGCTTGAGGCAGGAGTACACTTTGGCCACCAGACAAAGAGGTGGAACCCCAAAATGCGTCCGTTTATTTTTACGGCACGCAATGGAATTCACATTATTGACCTCAGAATCACAGCTGAAAAATGCGAGCAGGCGTATGCCACAGTGAGGCAGATCGCCCAGTCAGGCGGAAACATTGTTTTTGTTGGCACGAAGAAACAGGCCCAGGACATAGTCAAGGACGAGGCAAAAAGGTGTGGGGCCCATTATGTGAACCAGCGCTGGTTTGGTGGAACACTCACCAATTTCGTCACAATCCATACCAGGATTGAGAAACTCCGCGAGCTTGAAGAAAAAGAAGTCACCGGCGAGCTGAAGCGTCTTCCAATCAAGGAATACATGGGCTACAAGAAGGAAAGAGAGAAACTCCAGAAGTTCCTTGATGGACTTCGCAACATGGACACACTCCCACAGGCCATCTTCGTTACTGATACCCATAAGGACCGTGCCGCAATAATCGAAGCCCGCAAGCAGAATATCACCGTAATAGCCATTGTGGATACCAACTCTGAACCTGACGAAATTGACATCCCAATCCCAGGCAATGACGATGCCATCCGTTCAATAAAATTCTTCACCCAGCTGATTGCAAGCGCCATGATCGAAGGACGCGAGGGCGTTGATGTGATGAGACCATCAGAGGAAGACGAAGAAGAGAGCGAAACAGTTTCGATGGAAGAAGTTGTCGCACAGGAAGTCTTGATAGACAACATAGAAAATTTCGATGGCTCGGAAGAAGTGAAAAAACCTGATGTCGAAGTCAAGTATTCCCAATATGACGAGGAGGAATAGCCCAGATGGAAAATACTTCTGAACTTATAAAAGTACTAAGAGAGCGCACTGGTGCTGGAATTATGGAGTGCAAGAAGGCCCTCACTGAAGCAAAGAATGACCTTGAAAAGGCAATTGATCTTCTCAGGCAAAAGGGCATTGCAAAGGCCGCAAAGAAGGCCGAGAGAGAAACCTCTGAAGGCAGGATTGGAACTGCAACCTCTTCTGACAGGAAGCGTGTTTCATTCGTAAAGCTTTCATGTGAAACAGATTTTGTTGCCAAAAACGAGCTTTTTGCAGACCTGGTAAACAATATTGCAAAGGCTGTCCTTGATGCAAACACTGACGATGTCAACAAAATCCTTGCTCTCCCATACCCAGGTGGCAAGGGCAGCATTGATGAGCAGATAAAAGAACTGATCGGCAAAATCGGTGAAAATATGCAGTTGCAGGAAGCAACAATTGTTGATGCCAAAAAAGGTATTGTCGATGTTTATACCCATCTTGGCAACAAGCTTGTCGTAATGGTCGAAATCCATTCTGATAAACAGGACGTGGAGGAGTTGACAAAGCTTGCCCACGAACTGGCAATGCAGATCGCAATTGACAACCCGGACTACGTTTGCAGGGAAGAGGTTCCGTCAGACGTTGTTGGCAGGGAACGTGAAGTAATAAAAGCCAGCCCGGACCTTGCATCAAAACCGGACGCAGTCAAAGAGAAAATCGTCGACGGAAAACTCGGTGCCTTTTTTGGAACATGCTGCCTGCTTGAACTCCCATACATGCGTGATGGTAGCATCAAGATCAAGGACATTGTTTCCGAAACTTCCAAGAAACTTGGCGCAAAAGTTGATGTCATTTGCTTCAAGAGGGCCTCAATCGGTAAATAACCATGGGAGACCCAGCGCACAGTCAGCTTAAGCCGAAATACAAAAGGATTCTGCTAAAGCTATCCGGCGAAGCGCTTTTAGGCGAACAGCCCTATGGCATTGATATAAAATATATCAATGATGTGTCAAAAATACTTATCGACCTCCACAACAACGGTGTGGAGGTCGCTATTGTAGTTGGGGGCGGAAATATCTGGAGGGGTTCAGCAGGTGTTGCGCTTGGAATGGACCAGGTTCAGGCCGACTACATGGGCATGCTTGCAACCGTCATGAATGGCCTTGCACTCCAGACAGTCATAGAAAAACTTGGTGTACCCACAAGATTGCAAACTGCAATAGCCATGCACGAGATTGCAGAACCTTTCATCCAGAGGAGGGCGATCAGGCACCTTGAAAAGGGCAGGATCGTCATCTTTGCGGCGGGGACTGGAAATCCGTTCTTCACGTCGGACACTGCCGCAGCTTTGAGGGCCGCGGAGGTTCGGGCCGATTGCCTTCTTAAAGCAACAAAAACTGATGGCATATACACTGATGATCCAGCCAAAAAAAGGGACGACATCAAGAAACTCACCAACATATCCTACACAAAGATTCTGGCCGACAATTTGAGGGTCATGGATGGTGCCGCCGTATCAATCTGCAGGGACAATAAAATTCCAATAATTGTGTTTTCTATAGCTGAACCTGAAAACATCTATAAAGTTGTTATGGGTGAAGAAATAGGTTCAATAGTGGAAGGGGGCTAAACATGGACACCAAAACATTGCAAGATCACATGGAGAAAACGATTGGTTCGCTTCAGCAAAATTTTGTCGGGCTGAGGGCCGGAAGGGTAACGCCTGCCATAGTGGCCAAAGTCATGGTTAATGCCTATGGCTCCGAACTTCCGCTTCCACAGGCTGGCAACATTGGCGTTCCAGATGGAAGAACCATGATTATCGAGCCGTGGGACAAATCCCTTATTAAAGAGATAGTGACCGCATTACAGAAGGCAAATCTGGGTGCAAACCCAACATCTGATGGCAATCTCATAAGGCTGCCATTCCCTCCACTTTCACAGGAAAGAAGGCAGGAGCTCGCCAAGATGGTCAAAAAATATGGCGAGGACGCCAAAGTGGCAATCCGCAACATAAGAAGGGATGCCATAGAACAGGTCAAAAAAGCAGAGAAGAACAAGGAAATCTCTGAGGACGAAAGGTTCAAGAGGGAAGAAGAAATCCAGAAAACCACTGATAAATACTCAAAAAAGGTGGACGAGCTGGTGGTCCAAAAGGAAAAGGAAATCCTGGAAAGTTGACAAGAACCAAAATCCCAAGGCACATAGCCATCATAATGGATGGCAATGGTCGGTGGGCGACCATGCGTGGTCTCCCGAGGATTGCGGGCCATACGCAAGGGGTTGTTTCTGTCAGAAAAACAATAGAAAAAGCTGCTGCCATTGGAATTGAAGTTTTATCACTCTATTGTTTTTCAACTGAAAATTGGTCAAGACCCAGTGAAGAAGTCCAGTTTCTCATGAACACATTTTTGGAAACCCTCTACGAAGAGAGACCCAGAATGCTTGCAAACAATATTCGGTTCATGATGATTGGTGACAGGATGTCACTTTCTCCTGACCTGGTAAAAACCACCGAAAACCTCGAAAATGAAACAAGAGGCAACACTGGCCTGAAGCTTGTTCTTGCCATAAATTATGGTGGCAGGAGCGAGCTTTTAAGGGCAATCAAGGGGATTGCATCTGATGGTGTTTCTCCAGATAAAATTACTGAAGAAACTGTAAGAGAGAGGCTCTACACAGTAGAATTGCCCGACCCCGATCTGATAATAAGGACTTCAGGTGAGATGAGGCTTTCAAATTACATGATATGGCAATCTGCTTATTCCGAACTTCTTTTTATGAAAAAGCTCTGGCCTGATTTTCGGGAGAGAGATTTGATGAGCGCAATTGCCATTTATTCCAAAAGACAGAGAAGGTTTGGCGGACTGGGAGGCAAATGAACCAGAAAATCCAACGTGTTGTAACGGCAGCCGTTCTTGTCCCGCTGGCAATTGGCCTGACATACCTTTCAGGCTGGTTTTTCC
This sequence comes from Caldisericia bacterium, assembly GCA_017992555.1. Taxonomy (GTDB): domain Bacteria; phylum Caldisericota; class Caldisericia; order JAAYUI01; family JAAYUI01; genus JAAYUI01. Next base: position 5,169 of record JAGOOK010000012.1, read on the forward strand.
TGTGTGCGGTCATCTTGTTGTCCAGCATGGCAATTATCGAGATGTCTAAAATGGCCAGGAAAACTGCAAAATCGCCCCAGGTGGTCCCCCTCCTTGTTGCAAACCTGGCAATACAGATAATGGCCTATTACAGGTTGTGGTATCTTGTTTTGGGGACAGTCTTCCTGTTCCTTGTCATTTTGTATCTTGTCGAGATTTTTAGGAGCAATCCTGATGGCTCGATGTCAAGGATTGGCGGCAACCTTTACATTCTTGGCATTGGCATGCTTTTTGTTTTTTTCACGCTTATTGAAACCTGCTCGCCTGACCCGATGGGAACAAAAGCCTCGGGGTGGAGATTCATGACAACCCTTCTGGCTGGCATCTGGAGCTTTGATACGTTCTCATATTTTGGGGGAATGCTTTTTGGAAGGCACAAAATGGCGCCAAACGTTTCTCCTGGGAAAACATGGGAAGGTTTTGTTACTGGGGTAGTTTTTGGGGTAGGCATTTTTGTCATTGTGGGCTGGCTGCTCCTCAGAAATGCACACCCGTGGTTTGGCTGGATAAAACTCACTGCTAGCGGAATTTGCATTGTCCTGCTTGGCACCATCGGTGACCTTGGGGAATCACTTCTCAAGAGGGACTCCAGAATGAAAGATTCTGGCAACATCCTTGCTGGCCATGGCGGCGTGCTTGACAGGCTGGATTCGCTTATTATTGCCGCACCAGGGTTTTTTTTCATATTGGCATATTTCTTTTTGAGCTCTGGAAAGGTGTTTTTGTGAAGAGAATTGCCATAATTGGTTCCACTGGCTCCATAGGTACGCAGGCGCTTGATGTAATCAAATCCAATTATGCCAATTTCAGGGTGGTTGCCCTTGCCTCGCACAAGAATGATGCCCTGCTCTCAGAGCAGTTGTCTACGTTTGGCGCCAAAATGGCCTGCCTTTATGACAGGGAGGCCTCGTCGAGGCTGAAAGCCAGGGAAAGAGGAGTTGCGGTGCTTTCCGGAGACCAGGGGCTGATTGAGATTGCAAATCTTGACATAGATCTGCTGCTTGTGGCAGGCAATGGCCCATCGATGATAGAGCCAACCTTTGAGGCCCTGAGGAACGGAACAAGGGTCGCGCTTGCCACGAAAGAGGTCGTTGTTTGCGCTGGTCACCTCATTGAGCCGTCAAATTATGAAGAGAAAATCGTTCCTGTTGATTCCGAGCCTTCAGCTATTTTCCAGAGCCTGATTGGCGAGGACAGGTGCAGGATAAAAGAAATATTGCTTACAGCCTCTGGCGGCCCGTTTTTTAGCAAGGGGATGAGCTGGAACCAGCTCTCACACGTAAGGCCAGAGGACGCCCTAAAACACCCGAAATGGAAGATGGGCAAGAGAATTACCATAGATTCAGCAACGCTCGTAAACAAGGGGCTTGAGCTCATTGAAGTTTGCAGGATGTTTGATGTCCCGCCAGAAAAAGTGCGAGTGCTTGTGCATCCACAGGCAGAGGTGCATTCAGGGGTCATAATGGTCGATGGCTCCGCGAAATTGCAGGCCTCTCCGCCAGACATGCGGTATCCGATATCCTACGCCCTCCATTTCCCGAGCAGGACAGTGTCCGATCTTGACGGGCTCAAATTTCCGGCAAACTGGTCATTTGGCGAGCTGACTGGTGACGCATCAAAATCGGTCGCCCTTGCCAAATCGGCTTTTTCAAAGGGCCCATCGTGGCTGGTTGCCTACACTGCGGCCGATGAAGCGGCGATTGAACTCTTCCTTTCGAGGTCCTTGTCTTTTGGGCTGATCCCGGAAGTGATTTCAAAAACCATGAGCCGGATTGAAAATATCGACCTTTCCACCACACAAAAAATAATCTCCCACTACGCCAATTGCAGACAGATTGCATTGGAGATAGGAAAGAAGCTATGTCAACAATACTAAACATAATATATGCACTCCTGATCCTTGACGTTCTTGTGATCGCCCATGAATTTGGCCACCTTTTTGCCGCCAGGTCAATTGGCGTGCCGGCACTGAGTTTTTCGATCGGCATGGGCCCGGTCATTGCAAGAAAAAAATTCAAATACTTTGGTGATACAGAGTTCAGAATATCACTTTTTCCTGTCGGTGGCTATGTCATGGTTTCCGGCGAAGCTGAAGATTCAGACGATCCAAACAGTCTCTATAGAAAAAGCCCCTGGCAAAGGGCCTGGTTTGCCGTATCCGGTGCTCTGACAAATTTTGTTTTCGCTTTCATTGTTTTTGTGGTCGTGGCGCTGGCTTTTGGTGATCCAGTTTACCTTTACAACAGGATAGGTACGGTTGATCCAAACATGCCGGCTGCAAAGGCTGGCATTCAGTCCGGTGACTGGATACTTGAAATAGACGGCACACAGACCCCCACCTGGGACGCGGTTGTGGCTGAGATAAGAACAAGGCCGGACAAGGAAGTGCCAGTTCTTGTCGGAAGGGAATCCGGCAAGGCCGAGGCAGAAGTTTCTTCGGACACACCAGTCTGGCTAACAGGCAGCCAGGAAGTCAAACTTTCAGAGTTCAAATTCCCGGAAGAATACCCAAGCGATGACATTTTTATTGGAATAGACGGCAAATATTTCAGGCTCAATTCGATCGAATCGGTCGGGGATGAAGAGACGGGAAACTGGAGCAGAACAAAAGATCTTCTGAAGGCAATTACTTCGACAAGCAAGATCACGTTTGGGTCATCACTAGAAGTCCAGAATGTCAAAGTGACCATTGCAGGCGTTGAAGAAGAGCAGGAAAATGGCCTGGTCAAAGTTGGAAAACTCGGGATAACAGCGTCGCAGGGAGTCAAATACAAAAGATACAACATCGTCGAGGCGATATGGATCTCGCTGGAAAAATTCTGGCTTTTCCTTGTTGCATTCTTCAACTTCTTTATTGGATTGTTCTCGGGCAAAGGCGTCGGCGATGTTGCCGGTCCTGTTGGCATCATAAAAATAACAGGCCAGATGGCCAGCATGGGCTGGGCCGTCATACTTGGTTTTGCCGCGATGCTGTCCATGAATCTTGGGTTCCTGAACCTTATTCCATTCCCCGGGCTTGATGGTGCCAGGTTCCTGTTCTCTGTTGTTGAGGGCATCACTGGCAAGAAGTTGCCAAGGGCCGTTGAGAACGTCATCCATGCGGTCGGTTTTATCGTCCTGATAGGATTGATATTGCTTGTGACTGCAAACGACCTGTTCGGGATATTCAGAAAATGAGCAGAAGCGTCTTGGTTGGCAACGTCAGGATCGGTGGTGGTGCACCCATTGCTGTCCAGACGATGACAAAGACCGACACCAGGGACGCAAAAACAACAATCGAACAGATGTGGCGTGTATATGGGGCTGGCTGTGAAATAGTCAGGTGCGCCATTCCCGACATGGAAGCCGCAAAGGCCCTTGCCGAGATTGTAAAAGAAAGCCCCATCCCTGTTGTTGCGGACATCCATTTTGATTACAGGCTGGCGCTTGCATCTCTTGAAGCCGGTTGCCACAAGCTCAGGCTCAACCCTGGCAATATAAAGGACAAAGAAAAAATAAGGCTTGTTGCAAGAGAAGCCAAAGCCAGAAGCGTTCCCATAAGGGTCGGTGTCAATGCCGGCTCAATCAAACACACGGACAATGTGTCCAATGAAGTGGTTCAAATTGCATTGGAGGAGGTAAAAATACTTGAAGATGAGGATTTTAGAGACATCGTTGTATCTGTAAAAACATCCGACATAAAAACGACTTTTGAGGCAAACCGTCTTTTAAGAAAGGCGTGTGACTATCCGATACACATAGGTTTGACCGAGTCTGGCCCGTTAATACAGGGCCTAGTGAGGTCAAGCGCCGCACTTTTGCCCATGCTTGAAGAAGGCATAGGGGACACGATAAGGGTCTCGCTGACTGAGGACCCGGAAGCAGAAGTGGAAGCGGCGTGGTCAATGCTTGAGACTGTGGGCGTCAGGTCGTTTGGGCCAACAATAATATCCTGCCCCACCTGCGGAAGGACAAGGCAAAACCTGCGCGGGAAGCTGTCGGAGATCCGTATGGCACTAAAAGGGGTCAAAGGTAAAAAAATAGCTGTCATGGGCTGCGAGGTAAATGGGCCTGGTGAAGCCAAGGACGCTGATATGGGGATTGCCTTTGGAGCAACAAAATGTGTTGTTTTTAGAGGCGGCAACATGATTGGAACTTTTGACACCGACGAGGCCGTAAGGATATTGATAGAAATGGCCAAGGAGGATAATTGAGTAAGGTTTTTATAGTGGGTCTCAGAATGAAGGAAGATGATCAGCACGAGGCTCTTGAATCATTTAGCGAACTGATGCAGCTTGCCAGGACGCTGGACATGGAAATAGTTGGAAAAGGTTTTCAGGTAATCAGGGAACCCACCCATTCGCACCTTCTGGGCAAGGGCAAAGTTGAAGAACTGGCACAGGAAATTGCGTCCCTAAACCCGGAGAGGGTCCTTGTTGATTTTGAACTCTCGCCACTCCAGTGCAGGAACCTGGAAGAGTCATGGGGAAGGCCGGTCCTCGACAGGCATGGCCTGATAATTGAAGTGTTTTCAAAGCACGCAACCACATCCGAAGGAAAACTTCAGGTAGAGCTTGCACTTCTTAAGTACAAACTCCCCAGGCTGTCTGGCAGAAACCTTGCCTATGACCAGCAAACGGGTGGTGGAGGTTCTGCGTACCTTAGAGGCGCCGGTGAAAGGGCAATAGACATTGCAAGGAGACAAATCCGCTCCAGAATCAGGGTGCTTGAGAAGAAGATAGAACTGATAGCCAGGCATAGGGAAATAAAGTCCAAAAGGCGCGAAAAGAGCGATGTTCCGCTGGTTTCGCTTGTTGGATACACCAATGCTGGCAAGTCAACACTCCTGAATAGCCTCACAGGGGCAAATGTCCTCACACAAAACAAGCTTTTCTCAACACTTGACACAACTGTCAGGGCAAGAATTCATGAGGGGCAAAAAATACTGTTTGCAGATACCGTTGGTTTTATAAGGAACCTTCCTGTCGATCTCGTTGCCGCTTTCAGGTCAACACTTGAAGAAGTGTTGTCTTCGGATGTCATACTGCATGTGTTTGATGCTACAAACCCTGACTGGGAACGCCACATTGAAGTGGCACAAGGCATCCTGGATGATCTTGGAGCAAGCCACATCCCAACGCTGTATGTTGCCAATAAGAGCGACCTTGCATCCGAAGAAAAACAAAAAGAAATATCAGACCATCTTGGTGACGTGGTTTTTGTTTCGGCCCTCGAAAGACAGGGGCTTGATATACTTCTGGGCAAATTATCACAAAACCTTTTTGCCCTCAAAGTTTAGCCAGGACAAAATCCATGCGTTGTAAAATAATGATCCGAAAAGGAGTGATCAGATGAAAAAATGTTTGACTTTGACACTAACATTGCTGATGGTTCTTGTATCGTTTGGCAATGTTGGTTTTGCTCTGCAGAAAACCGATCCAGTCCATCAGTCAAGAATGGCCTATGTTTCACCAGGCATCATTGCACAGATGGGTGAAGGATCGATTGATGATCCAATAGATGCCATGGTGTGGACATCAACACCGATAGACAAGTCATTGGAGAGGATGGGCCAGAATGAAGGCCTGCTGAGATTTGAGCCATTCAAGTTTATGTCCTGCTATTATGTCAGCGCGACCAGCCAGGCCCTCAAGACCATCGCATCCATGCCTGAAACGCTGAGGGTCCAGGAGAATTATTCTATAAAAGCACCCGATACCAAGATGGCTGATACAAAGAATACAAAAGTCAATTGGGGCCTTGATGATCTGAAGGTCAAGGACCTCTGGAAGCAGGGCATCAGGGGCCAGGGCGTCAAGGTTGGTTTGCTTGATACTGGCGTTGATGCGAAACATCCAGAGCTGGCAGGCAAGGTCACAAAGTTCGCAACGTTCGACACGTCTGGCAAGGTTATACCAGATATGACCGAACCTTTTGACAATGTTGGTCATGGTACCCATTGCGCTGGAATAATCGCTGGCGGAAAGAGTGGCCAGGACGGCGTTGGCGTTGCCCCTGATTGCGAACTCATAGTTGGTTCGGTAATCCCTGGTGGCAATGGGACGCTTGCGCAGGTTATTGGTGGCATGCAATGGATCCTTGATCCGGACGGAGACCCAAACACCGATGATGCCCCAAGGGTGGTTTCGATGTCACTTGGTGGTTCGATCCCTGACGAAGACATGGTTGCTGCTACGGACGCATTTGAAAGAAAGGGTGTTCTCCTTGTTGCCTCCATCGGCAACAGCGGAGATGGCTCGACTGGTTCACCAGGCAATATACCATCAGTAACATCTGTTGGTGCCTATGACAAGAATCGTCAGCCGGCGAGTTTCTCAAGCGGCAACAAGATCGACTGGGAAATAGAGCCGTACCACGAATCGATCATAAAGCCAGATGTTTCTGCTCCTGGTGTGTCAATATATTCAACCTTCCCAAAGGGCAAGTATGCAATAGCAAGCGGAACATCAATGGCCACTCCCCATGTGGCTGGCGTTTGTGCGTTGCTCATGTCAACCGACAAGTCCTATTCAGCCATTGATTTGAGAATGGCGATCAAGGCAACGGCCGATGACCTGGGTTCAAAGGGATGGGACACCAGATATGGTACTGGTGCGATCAATCCAAAGGCCGCACTTGATTATCTCAAGAAAACCGGAAAAGTGCAGGTTGACATCAATCTTTCGGACAAAAAAGTGGCAAACCTTGCAATCGGCGACAATCATTACAGAGTGGACAAGAGCTTCGCGCTCCACCTTCCGCCTGGAAAGACAAACATAGAACTGAGTTCTTTTGGATTTAAAAAGCTCGTCCAGGAGGTCAATGTTGTTGCAGGAAAATCATCTTCCATAAGCTATGAAATGTCTGAACTGCCAAAAACTTCTTTTAAGGCGACGATGTATGACGCAGATGGAAATCCTGCAAATGTCGGGCAGATGAGGATCACTGGAACTAGCTTCAGCGCTGATAGCGATGAAAATGGAAGTTTTGACGCAGAGATTCCAACGGACGAGTATGACGTTGAATTCTGGTCCATTGGCTATGTGCCAAAAACCATGAAGATTGACTTCTCAAAAGACCTGCCAAAGAAAATACAGCTTGAAAAGGCAGACGTGCTCGTTGTTGCCTTGCAATACACTACCCCAAGCCAGTATTACAGCAGAAGGTTTGACAAATACTGTTTCAGGGCCTTTGATGAGATGGGAATAAAGTATTGCCCGGTCAATCCATACAAGTTTGACCTCACAAGTGAACAGATGAAGATGTTTGACAGGGTATACTGGTTTGCCGGCGAGAATGGCCTTTATTCCGAAGACGTAGAAATCCTTGAGGATTACCTTGGGGAGGGTGGCAAGCTCCTTATTTCAGGCTCCAATCTTCTCTACTTTGAAAGCTACAGAAGGGACAACTCGTTCTTCACGGACAACTATGGCGTTATCCTTAAAAATTCACCAACACCACTTACAACAATGATGGGTGTTAAAGATGACGACATAGGCGATGGTCTTGTCTTCTCGTTTAGCGGTGGCGATGGCGCATCCAACCAGCTTGGTGCGGACGGCTTCGTTGTAAACAGGGGAAATGCCAAGCCTTTCATGTATTACCTTGGCCCAAAGGAAACTTCACCTGCGGATCTCGGCTATACCGGCCTGAAACTTCAAACACAGAATTTCCTCTCGATCTTCCTTGCGTTTGGCTTTGAGGGAATCAATAGCAAAGAAGCCAGACAGATGTTGCTCTCCAGGGTCGAAAAATGGTTCACCAGTTTTGGTGGTGTCGATATTACTTTCGAGGACGACAAGGGCAATCCTGTTTATGCAAAAGCAAAGATAGACGGCATTGGCGATGTTGAAACAAATAATGAAGGCCATCTGGTTCTATCATATCTACCACAGGGCAAAATTTCCTTGAAAGTTGTCCCGTTTGGTTTTGCGGAGCAGAGCTTCACGGCCACTGTCACGCCGGGAAAAACAACCAGGATAAGCCTTGGCCTGTCAAACCCAACTTCAGTAAAGATCTCTGGAAAGGTTGTTGATTCAGCAACCGGAACACCGATGAAATGCGATTTCAAGATCATAGGTTTTGAAACAAAGCAGTATTCAACGGATGATGCTGGGAATTTCTCATTGACCCTTCCAAAATACAAGTATTCGCTCAAAATCTTCAAGAAAGGCTATCTGAATTACTGGATGGATATCCTTGAAAATGCCGAAAATCTCAAAGTCAAAATGGAGAAACCGAAGAGGGCTGTTGCGCTGTTCCAGCAGATAGCTCCAAGCTGGGACACGAGGAGCTTTGCAGGGATTGCCCAGATATACGAGAGGGTTGCAAGAGGCTCTGGTACTGACTTCGACAACATTATAGTGCCTCCCGGCAATGTAGTGGACTATGAAGACATGCAGCAGTTTAGCAAGATAATCTGGTACTGTGGTTTCAACGATGAAATAGGAGCCTCATGGTGGCTGGACAATCTTGCAAGATACGTCAATGATGGTGGTTCAATAGCGATCATAGGCCAGAATGTGCCGCAGGCAATCAGCTCAAGACCCGAGCTTGCAAAAACATTCGGGTTTGAGCTGCTCGAATCCAATACCAGCATCTATGCTGTCAAAGGTGTGAAGGGGGACCCGATTGGTGATGGTTTGATATTCTCCCTTTATCACCCATTCCTTAGAATGGGACTGCTTTCGGTTGCACCATCGATGAAGCCTGTTGGTTCTGGAGTGTCCTGTTTTGATTATCTTGGCGGAGCATCGGCAGGAGTGAGGGTTGGAACCGACAAACAAAAAACGCTTGTGCTTCCATTCGGTTTTGAGAATATGTATGCAGACACCAAGGAAAGCCAGGACCTTTTCAAGAGGATAGTGAGCTACCTGGGGAAGTAAAATAGTCTAAAAGCGACAAAAAACCGTTTGACAATGTCATGTCATACAATAAAATGTGTGGCATGACATTGGGAGTGATTATAAAGACAGCATTAGTCCGCAAAGGTAAAACACAGGCCTGGCTTGCATCAAAGCTGGGCCTTTCTTCTATGAGTGTTTACCGGATATGCAACGATCTGGTCAAGCCGAGACAAGACGTTCTTCTGGGGATGGCTGAAAACCTTGATCTTCCATCTGAATTTCTCATAAAAACATGCGTTCAGACGCAGTATAAAACATCAGAGGGGTTTGACCTTTCCAGAACAAAAAAGGTCCTCGAGCAGCTTGCGCTCGAGGACCCCACGTTAAGCGCCGACAAAAAAGAGGCGCTATTTAAGGCCGCAATGGTCTTGTCTGAGATAGACTAGATCACCTTCTGGATGTCCGGATCAAGGGAGAGGAACTGGTCGAGCCAGGCCCTGCGTTCTTTTCTGAGGGAGTCGTTCTTTTCCTTCAGTTCTTCAGGCGTGAAATAGTTTCTTGGGTCAAGCCTGTTTATGTCAACACCTTCACATTCTGAAAGGACTTCATACCCCCAGTAATCGTCCTTGCGCCACTTTACGGCACCCCTTGCGATCTGCTTGAGAATTCCAACCGAATCCGGTATTCTGATCTTCTCTTTGTTGCCAATTTTGCCAGTGTTGAGGAGGAAGCATTGCATGTGTGGATTTTTTTTGAGAAGGTCCATGATGTAATTGCCTTCATCATCGAGTGGTCCGACAATAAATGGGTTTGTCCCGACTTCGCGCTTTGACTGGCCAGCTTTCGTTGGGTCGCCGGCTGATGTTTCAATTGATTCGCCAAGCATGAAGAAGGCAGCTGCCTGCTCTGGAGACAGTTTTGCCACCGGCGGGACAATGTCGTCCCTGCGGGTGATGAAGACTACCATGTCGGTTTTTGGAATATCGATGCTGTTATCAGTGAATTTTATGTCAGAGCGTTGCACGACTGCTCTTCCATTTGTCCCTACGTCGTAGTTGAGGAAATCGACTTTGCCGTTTTCTTCAACATGGATGTTCTCCAGGACAGCAGTTTTTGCTACGGCCGCGTTGTAAAGGACGGGCTGGCCAACCGGCTCAAGGCCCTCGGTTTTGATGTAGAAGTTTTTTTCAGTTCCGACACACTTTGTGTCTGGATAAATGATTACGACGTCATCCTGACGTATTGCCACACCCTCTTCGCCCTCAAGAAAATGATGGTGGCAGGTGAGGGTTGTCTTGCCTGTTCCTGAAAGTCCAAACAGGATTATTCCCTTTTCGACAAGCTTCCCGTTGACATCCCTGACCTTAATCATCTTTGAACCTGCATGGAGACCGAGTCCGCCATCCTGCTTGCCGCGATACATTGTCATCCTGAGGAACGATTTTTTGACCTCTCCAAAATAGTCTGTCCCCAAAACATAGGTCACGCCATCTAGTGCATTCACTATGACCTTTCTTTCCGGCCATTCCGGGACATCAATTGTTGTAAGGAAAGGACGATCGAGTTTTGTTGGTGGGAAGAGCAGGTTTTGCCACATATAGGGAATTCTGGCGTATGGTTTTGTGATGTAGAGCCTGCAGGGAATCTGATAACCAGGTGTCTGGCACATCGTTCGCTCGGTGTAGATGACCTCTTTGTCTTTAAGATACTCTCTTACCTTCAAAATAGTCTCTACCTGTGATTTGGTTGGCTCAATTCCAACTATTTCTGTGAATTTTGCCGACCTGTTCCTGATTTTTGTAACATAGGAAGCGGAACCAAATTCAGTGGTTCTCTCATCTTTCCTGGCCATTTCCCTCAGCTCGTCCGGACCCAGTCCGGCAATTAGACGCCCCACTTGAAGGGGTTTAGTAAAAATGTCCATCGTTCCTCCTGAATCTATTTTTTGTCTTTCACAACAGAATTGATGAATTCGACTACTTTTGAGGTTGGCGTCCCAGGGCCGAAAACGGCCGAAACACCGATTTTCTTCAGTTCCTCGGCATCATCGGCGGGTATGATTCCACCCACGAAGAGTGGTTTGCCCCAGATGCCGTTTTCTTTCATTTTTTCAATTATTCTTGGCACAATGGACATGTGCGCACCAGAAAGGATTGATACACCTATGACATCAACATCTTCCTGTATTGCTGCTCTTATGATCATTTCAGGTGTCTGGTGAAGACCGGTGTAAACAACCTCCATCCCAGCATTACGAAGAGCTTGGGCGATTACCTTGGCGCCCCTGTCGTGGCCGTCGAGACCAGGTTTAGCAATTATGACCTTTATTGCCATGGTTCCTCCATTTTATTTTTCCACAAAGTTTTGGCAACAGTCCACGGTGGGGTATCCTCGCCGAAAGACTTTTGGATATATTTTTTTCTTTCCGGCTCAAGCGTTTTGTCAAAAACAAAACTTTCAAGCCAGAAATCTATTTCTGAAAAATACCTTTCTATACATTTTTTGATTCTCTCATCATTTTTTATCAGGTGCTCCATGTGTTTTTTTATTTGAGTATAGAGTTCTGATATACCGATGCTTTCTTTGGCTATGGTTTTAACTATTGGAGGCGCCCAATCTCTTGATGACAGGCCAAGTCCAAATGTCAGATCGGCTTCCATGACATCACCACCAGGCCGGTCTGTCTTATTGATGCAAAAGATGTCTGCGCCCTCAAGGAGCCCAGCTTTCATCATCTGTATGGAATCGCCGGACTCTGGCGTTATTATCACGACAACCGTGTCTGTTTTTGAGACAACGTCAACTTCTGTTTGACCAACGCCAACAGTTTCTATGAGGATCACGGGGTAGCCACAGAAATCCAGGAAGTCAGCAACGATGGAGGTTGTTGGTGCCAATCCACCAAGGTTCCCCCTGGTTGCCATTGACCTGATGAATACGCCAGGATCAGTGAAATGGTCAACCATCCTTGTCCTGTCGCCAAGGAGCGCACCGTGGGTGTAGGGAGAGCTTGGATCGCAAGCAACAACGGCGCATTTTGAGCCAGCCCTTCTGACCTCCGTGATGAGTTTTGAGACTACTGTACTCTTGCCTGCTCCTGGTGGCCCCGTAATGCCAATTCTATGGGCATTGCCAATGCAGTGGTAGGAATCACCAAAAATAATCTCGGGGTTTTTGCCGTTTTCCAGGTATGTTATTATTTCAGCTTGGGCCTGATGGTTGCCAGCTTTTGCCCTTTCAACAGTTTCAGTATTCAATGCCTTCCCTCGCCTCAAGATTTTGTGTATTGAAATAATGTTTTATTTCTTTCATTTCGGTAACAAGGTCTGCCATTTCAATAATTTCCGGATGGGCGTATCTTCCAGTCAAGACCATTTCGGTTCCGGGGTATTTATCAAGCAACATTTTTTTGGTTTCTTCAAAGCTTATTAGGCCAAAATAAATGGCGACGTTTATTTCATCGGCAACTATGATGTCCCATTCTCCAGAAGTAGCTGCTTTTTTAAGGAAGGAAAGGCCTTCCTTTGCGAGCTCAATATCTACAGGATCAGGATTTTTGGGATCAACAAATGATGGCCTTCCAAATTGCAGGACTTTGATACCCAGTACTCGCGAAGATTCAAGCTCACCGTAATCCTCTGATCCTTTCATGAACTGGACAAACAAGACACTTTTTTTGTGCCCTCTTGCCCTCATCGCCAGCCCGAAGGCACATGTTGTCTTGCCTTTGCCACAGCCGGTGTAAACTTGAATTTTTCCAAGGCTCATTGGTCTCAATCATAGGCCCACAAATGCACCTGTCAACTCAATACTTGATTTGACCTGGCTAGGGTCTAGAATCTTTCTTGTGCCAAAAAGCAAGGCAAAAAAAATTACTATTGCCACCGGAAGGATAATGGTTTTTCTGGCCGTGCTTGCAGTGTTGTATTTTTTGCTCAGGCCAATAGCTCAGATTGATTACAGGGTTGCGAATTTGCTTATTGAAGCAAAAACCCTAGACGAATCCATTAACTCGCTTAAAAACGACATAAATACTGCTAAAAATGAGCTTGACATTAATCCGGGTGTTTACGAACGGCTGGCCAGAGAACAGTGGCAAATGGTCCATCCTGGTGAGATGATATATATCTGCAAGGATGATGAAGGTAACAACATCTTATCGCAATCTAATCTTATATTCAGGGAAAGAACTGAGCAAAAAAAACCCAATCCATTTGTGATGCTTTGGAACTGGATTTTATCTTTATTTAGATAAAGCCCTTGTGTTTCGGGTAGATTTCATTAACATTTTTTGGAGTGCATTAGGGCGAGGTAGCTCAGCGGTCAGAGCACGCGGCTCATACCCGCGGTGTCGTGGGTCCGATTCCCACCCTCGCCACCATTTGTCTGGGTGATTCTGTCGTTAGGTTGTCGTTTTTTTGTTCACATCTAGCTATTGCATTTTTTTAATTGTTAGTATAGGATTTGGGCAAGATGGCAAAACAAACAATGACGACTTTAGGAGAGTTTCTTAATCAGCAGCGGTTGCAAAAGAAAGTTACCTTCGCAGAACTTGCCAAGTCTTGCAGCATGGCCACCCCAACAATATGGAAAGTAATAAAAGACAAAGCAAGGCCCAAAGACCTAACACTTCAAGCACTTTCTGAATCGCTGAACATTCCTTTGCAAGAACTGTTCAGAATAAGGGACAAAACCCGCTACCCGTCCACCAAGAGAAGAACAAGAAGGGCTGCAGAAGAGATCTATCAAAATCAATCGATTGGAAAAGAAGAGCTAGTAGAACTTATACAAAAGTCAAAACTTTCTGACCATACGGTTGAGGCAGTCTACGACCTGATCCGGTCAATAGGCTGATTAGCTCTCGGTTTTGATTCCCAAACGATTGCTGAAGTTTTTTAGCTCTCTTTCGAGTATTATAATATTGTCTGATGATTCTGCTTTGTCTTCCAGTCTTAATGATGATTCAAGATCAGTGATTATTCTAAAAAGATTTTCGTCATAAGCCATCCCTTTTATTTCATGGGCGCATTTTGATGCTTTTTTGAGATCATTTTCCTGTATATTTTGTTTTATTTCTTTGATATTTTTTAGACTTCCTGCAATGTATTCTGCCATCATCTCTTTTAATCTGGCTTTTTCTATCAGCAGCTTTTCAGACAAGCATGACAGGGCATCTTTTTTTGATTCGGGGCTGGTTCTTGAGATTGCCTGCGCCATTCCTGTGACCAAGTCCGCTATTTTTATTGGTTTTGACAGATAACCATCCATCCCGCCTTCGAGGCATTTCTTTTTGTCGTCTTCAGTGGCAAAAGCTGTTAACGCTATGATTGGTAATCTGGGTCCATGCTCCTTGTCTTCGTTGTATCTTATCTGCATTGTTGCGTCCAGCCCGGACAAGTCAGGCATTTGGATGTCCATCAGGCAAACATCAAAATGGTTTTTGAGTGCCAGATTGACGGCAGCAAGGCTGGAGGTCGCAGAAACCATTTCGCAATGGATTGTTTTGGAAATTTCCTCCAGGAGGGCGATGTTCATCTTGTTGTCTTCGACCAGCAGGATTTTTTTATCCTCGATAGTCTTTAATGCTATTTCATAGTTCCATGGATAGAGCTTTGCGAGAGAAAAATAGATCGATTTTATGAAATCATCCTTGTTCGATTTGTTGCTGGCAAGACACGGAATGTCTTTTCCTATCGTTAATATGTTGCACTCTTTTGACCATTTCTCAGACTGTTCATCATTTTGGGGATTTTCTGTGATGATTAATCCTGGTCCCTCAGCCCAAATTGACTCCTCAACTGCTATGCCGACTTTTGCTAGGAGATTTGCAACAAGCTCTTTTAGTTGCGGGGAGCCGATATGCAAGAATGCCCTGACCGGTGTTTGAATATTTTGTATAGTGGCACCTTCAGCCTTTGATAGTGAGAGACCTATTACGAACGTGGTTCCATTTTTCTCATTTTCTATTGCTTTTATCGTTCCGCCCATTGCATCCAGGATCCCTCTTGTGATTGCAAGACCGAGTCCTGTTCCGCCAAAACGCCTGGAATATGACCCGTCAACTTGCATGAACGCCTGGAATATTTTTTCCCTCATCTCCCAAGGGATTCCTATGCCAGTATCGCTTACTGAAATCTCGTAATCAATTTTTGATTTGGTCTCTTTTTTTGCTGTCACCTTGATTTCAATGCGGCCCTTTTTTGTGAATTTTGCTGCATTATCGAGCAGATTCACCATCACTTGCCTAAACTTTGGTGAATCAATGAGGCAGATCTTGTCAGAGCCAGTTCCAAATTCTACTTCTATTGAATTTTTTGAGAGTTCAGCTTTTGGTTTTACCAACAAAACAGATTCTTCCACAATATTTTTGATGCTGCCTGGGACAAGTGAAAGTTTCAGTTTCCCAGCCTCTATTTTTGTAATGTCCAAAATATCTGCGGTGATTGTGTTGATGGCATTTGCTGCCGTTGTGATGGCTGAGAGATAATTGCCAGATTCAGGTGAATTTGCATTTCTCTCAAGGAGCTCGACAAAACCAAGCAGTGCGTTCAGCGGAGTTCTGATCTCATGCGACATGTTTGCCAGAAATTCACTTTTTGCCCTGTTTGCTTCCTCGGCCATTTTTTTGGCCTCTTCGAGCTGGACCATAAATTCCCTTTGCTCTGTAATGTCGTGGGCCAAAATGAGTACCTGGTCATTGCCATAAGGGACAGCCCTGGCTTCCCTGTATATTGTTTTGTTGTTTGTGTCTACTGAGTACTGGTAGATTTTTGTAGTGCCTTCAACTATCGCTTTTTCAAGGTTTTCCCTCGTTATTTTAGCAATGTCTTCTGGCAGGATTTCCTCAAGGGCCTTTCCTTTTGCATCAATGGGCATTATCAGGTCGCTTGCGTCGTCTACTTTGTAATCAATGAGCTTTCCTGAAAAATCCACCCTAAAGATCATTTCTGGAATTGCCCTTAGGATTGCCCTGTTCTCGGATTCCCTTCTTCCCAGCTCTTCTTCATTGCGTTTGTTGTCAATGAAAGCCCCAATTGTTGCGGCCATGGTTTCCAATATTGATTCGTCGCTTTTTCTCCAGATCCTCTCATAGTTGAAATCGCTAAAACTGATTCCACCCCAAAACTTTTTATCAACAAATATTGGCACTATAATAAAAGAAGAGATTTCCCTTTCCTCAAAAAATAGTTTTTCCCTGTCGGGCAGTTCCCTAACCAATTTTTTTATTGTCTTCCCTTGGGACAAACTATTAAAAAATTGCTCAAAATCAGGTTGGATTATGGCAATGCGCTTATTTTGTTGTGTAGTATTTGGTTTGTTCTTTCGCCATTCACCCAGCACAGAAATAACCAGTTTGCCAGACTCTTCATCTTTTATGAACTGGCTAAGATTTACCATGCCTATATCTGTTGATTCGCCGAGTGCGCCTATTGCCTGGGAGAGTGCCTCTTCGAGCGGGCCTTTTGTCATTAGCCTGTTGGTGGCGTTTGCAACACCCCTGAAGAGCCTTTCATGTATGTCAGGATCAAACCTGGTTTTGTATCTCCTGGATTCGTTGGCCATTGTTATGGAAAGCAGTGTCCTAACGTGTTCCAGCATTATCTTTTCATCGTTGGTGGGGGTGCGTCTTCTTGTGTCGAACATTACAAGGTCCCCCAGAATCAGATTGGAGACACTCAAAGGAAGTATTACGGCACCCTTGATTCCATAGAGCTTTGCCAGTTTGTCCATTGGCCTTCGGATCATCGGTTCGTCCCAGAAATCGAAATTGTCGCCCTTGTGGTATTCATTTTGCCACAGGCGAATAATTTCCATGGCATCGCTTGGCATGTTGTAATGGATTACTGATCCGATTTCTGAATCTATCGGGATGACAACACCTGACATGAAACCCATTGTGGAACAGGCCACCTCAAGTGTTTTGGCGATAAACTTGTCAATTTCGAGTGACGGATCAATTGCAGATATTGCTTTGTAGAAATCTATCATTGTCCCAGATAGGTTTCTTTTGATCCTGCAATTATTGTGGCTGTTCTGGTTTGTGCATCCCACTCGACCCCAAATCCAAGCAGGGTTGAAGCTGCCCTGAGTGGGATGAGGGTCCTTCCGTCAACAATGAGCGGAGCGTTTGTCAAAGTGACCTCCTCCGTATCGACAATGGCTTTTTTTGAGTTTATCACGAGATTCACATGCTTTGAAACTGCAACCAGTGAAACTGTTTTTGTTTTGGCGTCCCAGAGCGCTTTTCCGCCCAGGGGCTCAACCAGATACCTTGCCGGTATGTATGTGGAACCGCCAATGATTTTGGGCTCAACAGTCATCTGGAGCTTCTCTTCCCCAAACTTCAATTCTTTTGAGCCGACCACAAAATCTATTTTATATGATGTCTTGAAAGGCGCAACTTTTTCACCGCCAGAGAGCCATGAAATGAACCCAATTACCTTTTCTCTGAACAATGCTATTTTGGCAGGATCAAGAATGAGTGAAAGCAGTCTCAAGGATTGCCAGTCTTTTCCTTCAAAAGCTTCCCCTAGAAGAGAGCCTGCTTTAACTGCTGGCTCACCCTTGGACACCATCATTTTTGTGTTCAACAAATCTAGTAATTGTCTGTCTTTAATGCCCTCCAGCAAGCACTCCCACCTGATGGAGTGGAAGACATTATACGATTCGTTTACATACGTCCACATCGAATCCCCTGGCGTGTAGGAACCATCGCCAAGCATCTGGTCAAAATCATTAAAGGGGTCTCCGTAATATTGCTGGTAGTTGCCAAAAGAAAGATATTTCAACCCATGGGCATAAGCGTAGGCACCGGCAAAAATTCTCGACTGATGGGCCATTCCCCAATGGGGCGATGGCTGGAAATTTACAATCACGCCCTCGGGGAGTTTCCCCTGCTGTTGGGTGACTGTATAGTCAATGACTGTCCAGTCAATTATTGGGAAGTCAACCTGGGGGTTGTCTGGCCACAATGTGAAGTGGCAGGCAGTTCTTGGCGGGGCATTGATGGATGTGGCTATGGAAAACATTTCTTTTTGGCCATCATCAAGTTTGCTTGTGGTTTTTCCAATGTATATTACAGGTTCAAGGCCAATCTTCCTTATGGCCGACAGTGACTCCTCAAACGACCTTGAAAGCTCGGATTTCAATTCTTTCGGAATTGATTTTTTTGCCAGTCTGTAGGCCTCCGTGATGTCCATGAAGAACCTGTTGAAGCCTGATGAGGAGGCCATTTTTGTAAGGTTTTCCAGTTTTGGCAGGTCTGGCATGTATGGTGGGTCAGAAACAAGTGGTACTGGCAAAACAACTGAATTTACGCCCCTTGATGCCATTTCATCAAAGTCGGATTTGTAGCGTTTCCAGCCGTCATCAGGGGAAACTTTCCCTTTTTGGACCAGCTTGATGTGGTTTGTGGCCTGGAACATCAGGCATTCGGGGTTTTTGGGGAGATCGAGATTCCATGCCTTCAGATTGATGGGCAGGTAGAGGTCCTCGGTTGCAGCATTCTTGATCTTCAGGAGCCCCTTGAATGTTCCTTCCTGGGATTGCTCGGGCAAGCTGAATTTTAGCCAGAAAAAGCCTGTTCGCCCTTCTGGTATCACAAGTTTTGAGCCTTTTGAAATATACTCAGCCACTTCAATCTTTTCGCTGACCGGCCCATTGATATTGAACCGTTTTTTCATGTATGAAACGGTGAAGAATTCGACATTTGCCTGTGCATTCCCCAAAGCCAGCGGTTTGTTGAGGGAGATCTCCACATCGCCCAGGTTTACTCCGCCAGTGATTGCAAGGACGAATGGTTCGGAGTGGCCCCTTATTACATTCACGTCGATTTTGGAGATGATGGAGGATTTTGGCGGTTGCAGAGTATTTTTGAAAACTGAAGTAATCGGCAGTGTCCAGAACATTGCCTTTTCGGTATAAAAAGTTTCAGGTGCAAACTCCAGTTTAGAATCCTGCGGCCTCCATTTGCCGTTGCCGATGTACAGGGCATCGATTTTTATTTTGAACGGTTTTGATGCGCCAATGAGCATCCTCAGTTTGTACCTGGCTGGCAGCCCGTAATCCATTCCATCCGGGACCCCGAAATGCTCCCACTGGAAACCGTTGCCGTATGAGTTGCCCTTTTCAATGAAAGTCGATCGCCTGTTTTGTGTTTTTGGTGACTGGATGTCGAAATTTTCTGCCTCGAAGACAACTTCTGGTTTGTCGCCAGCAGCTGACCATGAAAGCCAGAGCTCCTCGAAAGAACAGATGTTTTTTGAATCGACCATAAATTCTATGGGCAGATACTTTGAATCTGGCGTGAGCTTTGTTCCTTGCCCGCCTGGTTTGTAGTCGATAGAGAGATAAGTCGAGTTTGAAGCTTCAGGGTCAAAGCCGGAGGCAAAGGTGCAGTATGAATCGTAGGTGCCTGCGTAAGACATCTGGGTATCTTCCACCCAGACACCATTTGCGCCTGATGGTGAGCTGAAGCTGGATGGGCAATATGGAAAGATTGTTACCAGAACAGTGGCAATGGCAAGTATTCGTTTCATGGCAGTCTCCCTGTGAGTATCATGCGCTGGGTCTGGAGTCCGTATGGTTTTCCGTCCCAATCTCCAAGAAGTTTTATTTCCTGGAGACCGCTTGCCATGGCAAGCTGGATTATCTCTGTTGCAGTGTACATTCTGACATGGCGTGTGTAGATTTTCTTTGTGCCGTTTTCAATGATTGTTCTGTTGCATTTTATCCTGCTTGTTTCCGGGTCAAACTTGTTTCTCTCAAGAATAATTGCCTCATCTTTTGTTCTCCACTTCTCATGGATAAAATTTTTCAGAATGTATTCCCTGTTTTCCAGGTCCATGAAAAATTTTCCGCCAGGCCTCAGCGACCTTACCATCCTGAAGAAAATGTCCCTGTTCGTATCGTCATCAAAATATCCGAATGAGACCCAAAGACAGCATGCAACATCAAACAGGCCCTCTTCTTGAAAATTCCTCATGTCCTGTTTGAAAAAGAACGCAGACACAAGCCCGCAATCCAGCGCCTGCCGTGAGGCACGATTTATGTAGTAGTCGTTGAAATCATAGCCAACAGAGAGGTATCCCCTTTTTGCAAACTCGACCGTGTGCCTTCCGATTCCACAGCAGAAATCTGCAACTTCACAGGGGGGTGATATGCCAAGGACATTTTCTATGAAGGCAACCTGCGAAGAAGTCCTTTCCTCATCGACAGGCTCAAGAAAATATTTCGCATATGTTTCATCAAAGTAGTTGTTTATCCAGTCCATTTTCATGTTCTAATGTAATTCCTTGCATTGCTAAATGCAACGAACTGGCCGGTTGAAAAGAGGAACTACAAGCTATAATATCTTCTATTATGCTTTCAATTGAACCCAGACTCCCACCATTCGCGCTTGACATGGAACAGGCGATACTCTCGGGCATCATGATGGACGCTTCGGCGATCCCCCAGGTGACCGACTGGATAACTTCGCCTGAAGATTTCTATGAGCCACGCCACAAAATCCTGTACGGGGCAATCCTTGAGCAGTATGAAGGCGGCAAGCCCATTGATTATCTCGCAATAGCAGAGAAGCTCAAGCAGGACAAAAAGCTTGAAAAAGCTGGTGGTATCGAATATTTATCTGAACTCACAACGGCCCTGCCGACTGCCGCCGACCTTGGATATTACTCCCAGATAGTCAGGGAAAAATCGCTTCTAAGGAAGGTCATCGAGGTTGGTGGAATACTCACGTCAAATGCCTATCAGGATGGTGTAAAGGCAGACGAGCTCATCGACAGTGCCGAGAAGCTCCTCTTTGAGGCGGCCGCCCACAAAAGCACTTTCTCGCATATCAGGGACTTGCTGGGTCCAGTATTGAAGAGGCTTGAGGCACTCTCAAAGACAAAAGCTGGCATAACAGGGCTACCTTCAGGATTTTATGACCTGGACAAGCTCACTGCAGGGTTTCAGACATCTGATCTTATCATCCTTGCTGCGAGACCGTCTGTCGGAAAATCCAGTCTGGGTCTGAATATGGCATGTAACGCTGCTTTGCGCTCTGGAAAGCCTGTGGCCATCTTCTCGCTTGAAATGTCAAAAGAACAGCTTGTGGAGCGCATGATTGCCAGCGAAGCCAGGGTGAATGCTTCCGACATGAGAAGGGGTATGCTCGGTGATGATGCCTGGCCACGCATTGGCCATGTGATGAGCGAGCTTTATAATGCCCCAATCTATATTGACGATTCGTTTGATCTTTCGGTCCTTGAGCTGAGGGCAAAGGCCAGAAAACTGGCAAAAGAAGCCAATATAGGCATGATAATTGTGGACTACCTCCAACTACTCAGGACGCCACAGAAAACTGAAAACAGGGTGCAGGAAATCTCTCAGATGACGCGTTCGCTCAAGGCGCTGGCAAGGGAGCTCAACATACCGGTCGTTGTCCAGTCCCAGCTGTCAAGGTCGGTGGAGCAGAGGCAGGACCGTCGTCCCGTCCTTTCAGATCTCAGGGAATCTGGCTCAATCGAACAGGATGCCGATGTTGTAATGTTCCTCTCGCACCCTGAAGCGCAGAAGGAGCGCGACCTCAACATTATCGACCTTGTGCTTGCCAAGCAGAGAAATGGCCCGGTTGGCACCATCAAACTGAAGTTTCTTCGCCAGTTCACGAGGTTTGAGAGCCTTGCCGCGCCCGATGGCAACGATTTCGAAATCTGATGAACCGCACACCCCACTTTTCCGTTTGAGTTGTTGAAGGCACTGTGGGGATGGAAGATGAATACAAAAAACTCGTTTATCTGGCAAAAAATGGCGATCAGGAAGCTTTTATCAGGCTTGCCGACTCCTGCAAGGAGAGGGTCGCAAAGATTGCCTTTTATGTCCTTGGAAATAGGGATGAGGCCGAGGATGTCGCGCAGGAGGCTTTTCTCAAGGCCTTTGTCGGAATCCGGAGCCTCAAGGATGGGGTGCCTTTTGACCTCTGGGTTTCCAAGATTTCCAGAAACCTTTCTATTGACAGGCTCAGAAAGAGAAGGCCGCAGGCTGACCCTGTTGAGGAGTGGAGCAAAGAAAGCGAGCCAGAGACCATCTTGGACATGAGAAAGGCGATCATGGAGCTTCCGGCATTGTTCAGACTCCCGTTGACGATGCTTTACTTTGACGACATGTCAACCGACGCAATTGCAAGAATTCTTGGTATCCCGCAGGGAACAGTGAAATCCAGGATACACAAAGCCAAAGAGATGATAAAAAGGAGATTAGGTGCACAATTTTGAGAATGAGGTAAGCAGGGCCAGGCCGGGAATTGATATCCCAGGCCCGTTTTTTATGCCAAAATTGAGGGTAGCGCTGGGAAGGATTGCCGATGAAACAGCCACAAATCCTCTGGGGGCATGCGCTGGGTGGGCAATGGCAACCATTCTTGTTGCATTCGCTTTTCTTGCGGCAATAGGTCGTCTTGATCTTGTTCCCGATTTTGTCAGGACGATTGGAAATGTGGTGGGGATATCGTGAGGAGGTTTATTGGCCAGGCAAGGACAGCTTTCATTGATTTGACCTCTGCAATATCAAGTCCTCCTTCGATTGGCGAGTCGATAATAATAACAATTTTGCTCCAGATATTTTGCCTTGTTCTGCTTGTGCAGAATGCACTTGGTCCCGATGTAACATCTGTTTCGCCGTTTCCCAGCCCTCCATCCTTTTCTTCTCCTGTCAGGGTCGCTTTTTCTTTTTTGGTGCAGATTTTATCAATATTGTTGCCAGTACTGGTTTTTCTTGGAAAAAAAGGATTGTTGCTGTTTGCAGAAAATTTGGCGCTGATAAATTTTATTGGCTTTTGTGCTTGTGTTATTGGCCTCATTTACCAGTCGGTTTTCTGGCCAATGTACAAATTGTTGCCTTTGACAGGCATTCTTGCCAAGGCGATTTATGAATCGGTTTTCCTTATCTATCCTGTCCTGGTTTTGTTCATTTTCAGGTATGTCCTGTTGTGGATGCTTGCAAAAAAAACCGGAGCCAGTACCTCCCAAATATTTCTTCTTGCCGGATCATACCTGCTGATTGCGGCCGTGATGTCGTTTGTTGGAGGCCTGATATGAGAAAAAACTGGTGGGTCCTGCTCATTGGGCTTGTGGTTTTTACTGCTGTTTATGCAATCTATTTCCCCCAGAGCCAGAAACCGCTCAGGCTTTCAGTGGATGCCATCTGGAAAGCCAAATGGCCAGCAGAAGTCGTTCTTGCTTCGGCAAAACCTTTCATTGCAACCGAAAAGGCCGTTTATAAAGTTGACAGTGACGCTCTTGAAAGGATTGATTACCCTGTGCAGCCCGAACTCCCTCAAGGGTTGTCCTGGGGAAAACCGAATATCCTGTCCATGAGTGTTTATAATGGCGAACCTGTTTTACAGCTCAAAACAGGATTCATAAAGCATTCAAAAGGCAAATGGGTGCCTTTTGAGCAGACAGAAGATGTGGGAATAAGTGATGGCTGGGAAATTGTAGACGGGACAGTAAAAATTGGCGGAGAATCAGGGATTGTTATAGGAAAGCCAGGCAGTGGCCATATTGAAAAAATTGAAAAGGAGAAAATATTTTTTCAGATCCAGGGCAAAAAGTTCGAGGTTGCAGATGACAGAAACAGCCAGAACAAGGTTTTCTCCCCACCCCTGAGTGGTGATGGTGAACTGAGGGGCGTTGTGGTTGGGAAAAATACTTTTATGCCCACAAAAGACGGCAGGATCTCCATAACAACCGATGGCAAGGAAACGGGCGTCATTGATCGCGCAAATCTCGGGCTTGATATCGTATCGGCAAAGATTGCCTCTGACGGGAAAACAATTTATGTCATGACAAGGGCCATTTATGGGTCTAGCCCCTCTTTCTGGGTGCAGGCCTATGATGCAAAAGAGTTCAAATGGAAAGGCGAGCTGGTGGCGTCATCTGGATCAAAGCCAGTGTCCATAGGCTTCTGCTCCGGAATGATTGTCGTTCTTTTTGATGATGGCCTGCTTTCATTCTACAACAAAGAGGGTTTTTCGCTTTTCAGTGAAAAGGTTTGCGATTTCCCACTGGACATGGTTTCAGTTGGTGAAACCATATATATTCTCTCGCCAGATTCGCTGTTATCAATTGCCGTCACGCAAAAGAGCGCACAAAATCGGATATGGCCAAGAATGGTTGATTTGGGGGATGTTGCTGGAGAGGCATGCTTCAGAGTCGGCGTTGAAGTCAAAGATGCTCCAAATCTTGTCATAAAGGGCGATTTTGTAAAACTGGATTCAATCGAGAAAAAAGAAGGGTATTACGCAATCAATCTGGTTGCCAAGACAAAAGGTTTTATCTCATTTGAAGAATATGAGGCTGACATAATAATTGAATCTGGCATTCTCAGGGAAATTGTGCCAGTAAGAATGGTTGCATCACCCAGAACCACAAAACTTGAGGTGTTCGAGAATGTGGCAATCGATGTTATTGCTGGAAAATCTTACAAGGCAGAGATTGAGGGCGAAACCCTGAAGCTCGACATGGAACTGCCAGAATCAGGCGAAATTATTTATGATCCTCTGACATCCAGTGCTTTTGTCCTTGATGTCAGGAGGGGTTTGAAGCTTTAAATTTCAAAGGTCATTTTTGGCCCAAGCACTGAGAGGACAGGCTTTTCGCACTTTATCAAAAAATTGAGCCATATTTTTTCGCCAAGCGGAATGCCTATTTTTGGTGGAAGAGGGCCCCTCATTGGTATCTTTTTTCTGGACAACGTGCACTCCCATGGCAAACCCTCTATCTGTCCACACCTCATCACCCCGATGTCATCAACCTGGACCATCATGGAGTTGCCCTCCCTGTCTGCCCCGCAATATTCGCTGTAGACTGGCAATTTCAGCAAATTGCACCACTTTTTGTTTTTGTCCAGCAACATCGCCTCGTAGACATCAATGAAGTAGTCGAACCTGTAAAAAGAGGGCAGGCCTTCAGATTCTGTTACTTTTGAGACGACAGTGCCATCCTCATAAAACCAGCACGTTTGCAAGACAGAAAACGAGTGGTGTGGAACAAAGAGCCCGCCAACGGCAAAGCCTTTTGAAAATGGCATGACAAATGGGCCAAGCTTGCACCGTGACCTTGCCAGCATGTAATTTTGGGAGAGCATTCTGTGGTAGCCAAACATTGCCCCGGAGGAGTCAAGGTAAGCCTGTGTAACTTCAAGGCCTTCCTTCTGGCTCACCCTGACCCTCACCTTCCATCGTCCCAGCCTTTCCTGGTGGACTGTTGCCCACCTGCCTCCGTCATCATGCACCATGTTCCCTTTTTTGCCGCATTCCCTGTCATTACCCGAAGTGATGCTGTCAAAAAACCCTTCTGCACCACTTATTTTTTCCCCATGCACCGGGTCTTTTGAGAGGCCCCTCCGCAAAACTGAAAGACAGTGTGAAGCTACCCTGCCATTCAGGACGTATTCAAACTCAAAGAGGTTTGAAAGTTTTTCCATGTGGCAAATGATATGCATGGCATGTGACATCATTTTGTCACACAAAAAGGATTTTTTGTCGGTTTTATAATCTTGCGGGTTTAATTTGCGAAATTATTTTTTTGTGGGATTTTAGCTGACAAAATCAAGCCAGAAGATTTTCTCTTGCGGCTATTTCTGAAATGATTTTTTGAAGGGACGCTTCAATCTCTGGCGTCATTGTGGCCGAAAATGTCAGTACTTCACTGACCTCTACCGCGTAGATTGTGAATCTGTCCGGTATCTTCAGCCCGTGATTTTTGCCAATTTCAAGCGCTGTTACAAAATTAACGTCGTGCAGGTTGCTTGCGTGCCGTGTTTCCGAAAAATCCTGGAGTGAAAAAACCATCAGCGTGCCTGATGGCACCTGGCCTGTCATGATTGAATCGATGAGCACGGCCTCGTCAAAGCCCTGCACCATATCAAGAAGGGCAAGGCCACCGGAGTTTGCCTCCATGAAAGTGGCCCTGCCCTCATTTTTTGACCTTAAAGCCTCAAGGACCCTCAACCCTACTGCATCATCCGAGAGGATCGGGTTGCCGAGTCCTATGACAATTTTTGACAATTATTTCCTCAGCGTTTGCGTGATTTCGCCGTCGCTGCCATGGACCCTGACTTCCAGTGGCATCTGGCCAGGGAGCGAGTGTGTGGCGCATGAGAAACATGGATCGTAGGCCCTGAAGGCCATTTCCACCATGTTGAGGATACCGTCGGAAATCATGCCGTCTTTTATGAGCCCTCTTGCGGCCTTTGCCGTGTCGATGCATATTGCGCCATGGTTGAAGGCAGTTGCAACGATCATGTTTACTTTTGTGACCATGGCGTTTTCGTCGGACTCGTAGTGGTGAATGAGTGTTCCCCTTGGCGCCTCAACGATCCCCATCCCCACCCTCTTGTTTGTGGTTGGTATGTTCCTGACTTTCGGGTCTACTATCTGGTTGTCGGAGAGCAATTCAACCAGCCTCTCGCAGGCATAGACCAGCTCGATGACCCTTGCCCAGTGGTTTGCAAGGCTGAAGTGCACCGGCGCGCCGCCCAGGGTCTCCATGAACCTCTGCCACTCTGCATTTGCCAGTGGTGTTGCCATTCCCTTCGATACGTTCAGCCTCGAAAGCGGAGCGACCCTTGTTAGCCCTGATTCCGGGCCATCTGTCAGGCCTTTCCATCCGACTTTTTTGAGATATGGGAATTTGAGGTAGCTCCATGGCATTACCTGCTCTGACACTTCCTCCAGGTAGTTTTTGGCCTCAAATTTGGTGAATTCCTTGCCCTTTGGATCAATAACCCTGACTTTTCCGTCGTAGAAATTTGTGTGGTTGTTTTCGTCCACAAGGCCCATGTGGTAGCTTTCGTGGTAATACAGGTCCTTGTTTGTGATGATGTCGAGGTATGTCTTGTTGGAAAGAACGACTGATTCAAGTATTTTGACAGTTTTTTTGGCGAACTCCAGCAGTGTTTTTGCCTGTGATAGCATCTCGGTGCGATCTTCCTTGGAAATCGGCTTGCTGATCCCGCCCGGAAGCCCGAATACTGGATGGGTCGCCCTTCCACCGATTCTGGCCTGGATGTCCTGGGCCATGACCCTTGCATGAAGGACCTCTGCACCAAGTTCTCTGCCAACGGCCTCAATCACGCCAACAACGTTTCTTTTTGATGCTGGTGCTCCAGGGCCGCGAACGAAATCTGGTGCGCCGAGTGCATAGAAATGGGAGATATGGGAATGTATATAATGCCCGCAGTATGCGGCCTCCCTGAGCATCTTGGCCGTTTTTGGCGGGTCGACATCAAACATCATGTCCAGGGCCTTTGATGATGCAAGGTGGTGCGCCCATGGGCATATTCCACAAAGCTGGGTCACTATGCGTGGCAGTTCTTCAACCGGCCTGCCCTTGCAAAACTCCTCGAAACCCCTTAGTTCCACGATCTGGAAGAAACACTCGTCAACATTGCCGAAGCTGTCGAGGAAGATCTCTATCTTTACATGTCCGTCGAGCCTTGTTCCTGGGGAAATTGTTATCTGGTTGGTTTCGGCCCTGTGTTTTTCATCAAAGATGATTGGTTCTGCCATTTGCTTATTCCTCCGCGTCCTCAACGGCCTCGTTGATGATTGCATTTCCAAAAGTGTATCTGTAGAAAGTCCCCAGTGGGTCGGGAACCTGCGCAACGATCTTTTCCAGTTCGTCATCGGTCATGTCAAGCTCGTGGTCAGTCATGTCCAGTATTGATCCAAGAGCCGAAAGCATTGAAGCACCCTGGTCCAGGACAAGCCCGGTTGGGCCATAGCACCCCCTGCATGGCATGTTGCCGATTTTTGTGCACTGGGCACCACAGCCGGCCCTTGTCGCGACACCAAGGCAGATTATACCCTGCTCGAGAAAACACTTTTCAGGATCAAGCTCGATTTCGTAAGGCCTGTTTATCTTCTTGATGTTGTATTTTTCAGGTTTTACCCTTGGGCACTCTTCGCAAAGGGTTTTTTCTGATGCGATTATTGCACCTTTTGGCGGGAGTGGCGTTCCTTTGGTAACGTAGCTGTGCACTGCCCCGACAAAGGTTTTTATGGTTGAGACGGCAGGCGGACAACCCGGGAGATAGTAGTCAACATCAATGATTCTGTCCATCGGGACTATTTTTTGCTCTGCCTCTGGCAGCGTGAGCGTCCTCCCGAGGGGAGTTTTCCACTTGTGTTGTGGCGTTACACCCTCTGGGTTGACTGTTGATGCTGTGTCTTTTCCGTAGACAGTTTGCCATATCTTGCCCATTCCGCCTTTTACGGAATTGGCAAGCGATGGTATTCCTCCGAATGCCGAACAGGCTCCAAAGGCCACCATCAGTTTTGATTTCTTCCTGAGCAGTTTTGCAAGGTGGACGTTTTCTTCGTCCCTCATGGAGCCATGCACCAGAGAAGCAGTGATATATCCGTCAGGCATCTTTTCGAGGTCTTCGTACTTGGTGTCGACGTAGGTTTGTGAGAACACTATGTCGGCTATGTCGAAAAGGTCAAGCAGCATCCCGTCGATGTCGATTATGGCCATGTCGCAGCCATCGCATGTGGCGGCAGTGGCAATGGCAAGTCTAATTTTTTCAGACATGGGCCACTTCCTTTCTTTCATTCTCTTCCATGAGCTTGGTTCTTAGTGGTGACAGCCCAAGCTTGTCAATCTGGGTGGAGAAGTTTCTCATTGTGTCGGCAAATTTCTGGCCTTCAGACGCAGAAATCCATTCCAGGGCAAATCTTTTTGGGGATATGCCGATTTGCTTGAGCATCATCTCAAGGAGTTTTATCCTTCTTCTCTCCCTGTAGTTTCCGGATATGTAATGGCAATCTCCGGGATGGCACCCGGCCACTATCACGCCATCAGCACCTTTCGCAAAGGCCTTCAGGACGAGTTCTGGGTCGATTCTTGCGCTGCACATTGTGCGTATCAGCCTGAAATTCGTTGGCATTTGGAACCTTGATACACCTGCAAGGTCGGCACCGGCATAAGTGCACCAGTTGCATGAAAGAACGACAATCAGGGGTTTGTTTTTCTCTGCGCTCACCTTACCGCCTCCTCCAGAACTGCATCAATCATGGATGCAAGCTGTTTTGTTGTGAAGCCGAGTTGCTCCATGGCTCCAGATGGGCAGGCCGCCGCACAGGCGCCACAGCCCTTGCACAGTGCCTCATCGACATTTGCAACCTGTTTCTCGCCAACATTCTTCAAATTTATTGCGCTGTATGGACACATTGGAAGGCATATCCTGCAGGCATCGCAGATGTCTTCGTTTACATTGGCAATTGCTGCTTCGGAAAGGAGCTTGTCCTTTGATATTACAGTGAGCGCTCTTCCTGCGGCGGCACTTGCCTGGGCAAGTGTTTCATCGAGCATCCTTGGATGGTAGGCCATTCCTGCAAGGTAAACGCCGTCTGTTGCGAAGTCTACCGGGCGGAGCTTGACGTGGGCCTCGAGGAAGAAACCCTCGTCATTGATTGGTACTTTGAGAATTGTTCCGATGTCCTTGTTGTCGGGGTTTGGCTCAACGCCAGATGACAGGATCAGAAGGTCTGCCGGTATTTCCAGTGTTGTTCTAAGCACTGGATCAAATATTCTCGCGAAGAGTTTTCCGTCATGCTTGATGACCTCAGGCTTGCGCTCTGGATCCCACCTGACAAAGATTACACCTTTTTCTCTTGCCTTGTTGTAATAGTGTTCCCTGAAACCATAAGTGCGTACATCCCTGTATAGGACATAAACTTCTGCGTTCGGGTTCTCTTCTTTTGCAAGATTGGCGTTTGCTACTGCTGTTGAACAGCATATGCGGGAGCAGTATGGGTGTTCGTCATTCCTGGATCCGACGCATTGTATCATTACGATGGATTTTGCATCCTTGATGCCATTTCCCTCTATGAGCTTTTTCTCGAATTCGAGCTGGGTGAGGACCCTTGGGTCTTCGCCATAGAAGTATTCTTTTGGTTTGTGCTGGTTGGCGCCCGTTGCAACAACTATTGCACCTACGCTTATCTCTTCTTTTTCTCCTGTGGCCGTGTTTTTGAGAATTGGCTTGAAACTGCCAACAGAGCCGGACAGATCGCCAAGAACAGTGTTCGTTTTGATAGTTATGAGTTTGTTTCTGGTGGCCTCGAAAATGAGTGATTTGAGATATGCCTGCATGTCGCCAACTTCGTTGGTGTATCTGGCGTATTTGAGGTTTCCACCCAACTCGCCTGTTTTTTCGATGAGTGTGACGGGATAGCCGTTTCTGGCTATGTCCAGAGCGGCATTCATTCCTGCCGCACCGCCACCAATCACAAGGGCGGACTGGGTGACCGGCAATGATCTTCTGGTTAGTGGCTGGAGCATTCTAGCTTTTGCAACCGCGACCCTTACGAGGTCTCTAGCCTTTTCTGTGGCGTTGACCGGGTCACCCTGGTGTATCCATGAGCAGTGCTCCCTGATGTTTGCCATTTCGACCAGGTATGGGTTTAGCCCTGATTCCCTAAGGGTTTCCTGGAAAAGCGGTTCGTGGGTCCTTGGTGTGCAGGATGCCACAACAACCCTATTCAGGTTGTTGTCTTTTATCGATTTGGAAATCAGTTTCTGGGTGTCCTGGGAGCACGTGTAGAGATTGTGCTCTGCAACAACAACATTTGGCAGTGTCTTTGCATAGTCCATCACATCAACAACATCGACCGTATTGGCTATGTTGATGCCGCAATGGCAGATAAAAACTCCAATTCTTGGCTCTTCGCCAAGAACAT
Organism: Caldisericia bacterium; assembly: GCA_017992555.1. Lineage (GTDB taxonomy): Bacteria > Caldisericota > Caldisericia > JAAYUI01 > JAAYUI01 > JAAYUI01. The sequence continues at coordinate 35,763 of JAGOOK010000012.1, forward strand.
CTGTTTGTGGAGGATACTCTTTCTCCACTAGGCAGGTTGCCCTTCCTGCGGCACAATCCACGCCGGCTTTGGCCGAAGCTCCAATTGCCTGAGCCACTGTCTCTGGAATGTCTTTGGGGCCAGAAAAAGCGCCGGCCACATAGATTCCGCTCCTGCTTGTCGAAAGCGGGTTTGTGTAGTCAGTTTTGGCAAAACCGTCTTCGGACAGTTCCAGTCCGAGGTTGTCTGCAAGTTTTTTTACTGTCTCCGAGGTCTGGAGTCCAACTGATAGCACGACAAGGTCGAAGGTTTCGGTTTTTTCAGTGCCATCTTCAGACTCGTACCTGAGCGTGAGATCATGTGTTACAGGATCTTCCATTACTTCCGGGATACGGGAGCGTATGTAGCGGATCCCGTATTCGTTTTGTGCCCTATTGTAGTATTGCTCGAACCCTTTGCCTACAGCCCTCATGTCCATGATAAAGATTGTCTGTTCAATGTCCGGGACGTGCTCCCTTGTCATGATTGCTTCTTTGGTGGCATACATGCAGCACACGGCTGAACAGTAGGGTTTTCCGGCTTTGGGGTCCCTGGAACCAATGCATTGGAGCCAGGCGATCTTTTTCGGGATTTTGCCATCAGATGGCCTTAGAACGTGGCCCTGATATGGACCTGAGGCATTCAGGACGCGCTCAAACTGTATCGAGCTGATGACGTTTGGATACCTGCCATAGCCATATTCAGATTTCAGTTCTGGCCTGAATTCTTCAAAGCCAGGGGCCAGTATGACTGCACCGACATCAAGCGTTCTCTCTTCTTGCTTGTCGGAGTATTTTACGGCTTTGGCAAGGCAGACATTTTCGCACATCTGGCAACCTATGCATGCATTTCTGTCGATTGTTGCCACGAGCGGTATGGCCTGCGGGAACTCGATGAAGATGGCCTTTTTGCCAGCCAACCCCTCGTTGAATCCCGATATGCAGTGGACCGGGCAATACTGCATGCATGTTCCGCAGCCGGTGCAGAGTTTTGGGTCAACGTATCTTGGATAAACATTTACGTTGGCCTTGAAATTGCCAGGGCGCCCTGTAACGTGGGTCACCTCGGCATTGGTGATTATTTCAATGTTCTGGTTCCTGCCGCATGAAACCAATTTTGGAGAGAGGATGCACATCGAGCAGTCGTTGGTCGGGAATGTCTTGTCCAGCTGGGCCATTACGCCGCCAATTGCCGGCGAGCTTTCCACCATGTAGACCTTGAAACCTGCTTCAACAAGGTCAAGGGATGTCTGGATTCCTCCGATGCCACCACCCACAACGAGCACCGAACCAAATGTTTTGTCAGTTTTTCCTGTTGTTGTCATGGTGCTCCTTTCAAGCCTGGATGTACTGGAAATATCTGCCAGACAACCCTGCCTCGTTCACCATTCCGGAATGCTCAAGCTCCTGTATGAGATTGAACACTTCGGGTTCCGGAAAATTGGACTGTTTTGCGATTTCCGGTATTGTCATCGGTATCTTGTCAATTTTGCCAAGCACGGCATAGAGGCGATATTTGTGCTTGATCTTGTCAATGATCATCTCGTCAAATTCTTGCTGGGATATCTTGAGATCGTAGGTATTGCCTATTTCGGTGAGCTGGTTTTCCTTGCCCACCATCCAGCCTATTTCAGGGTCCTGGGTGACCTTTCTTGCCATCATGAGCTTTTCCCTGACATCTTCTGGAGTAAAGTTTTCAGTTTCTGCCTGGCCAAGCGGCCCAAGTTTCAGGATTTTTTTCCTGAACTGCTCGAGCGGGTCGCTGATGAGCTGGAGGAAACCAAGCGAAATTTCGACCCTTCCTGGGTCAAACCCTGCGAATTTGAGAAGATTTTTTGCGAAGTGCATCCTTCTTTTTGCTATGAAATTTCCATCCCTGTAGTTGCACTCGTATGAGTCGCACCCGGCCACAAAAACGCCGTCTGCGCCCATCTCCATGGCTTCAAGGACGTTGTCTGCCATGATCCTTCCCGAGCAGAGCACCCTTAATATTCTTGGTACGCCCCTGTAAGGTGCTCTTATTGGACCGACAAGGTCTCCTGAGGCTGATGAGCACCAGTTACAGACAAAAGCGACAATCTTTGGGTTGAATATTCCTCTTTTTGCTGGTTGTTGTTCCATTTGTCCCCCTAGTATGACCTGATGACTTCTTTTATCTGGTCAGAGAGCTTGTCTGTGGTGTGGTAGTTCATGAATATTGCACCGTAAGGACAGCTTGTTGAGCAGAGCGAGCATCCCCTGCAAAGCTCGGAGTTTGTTCTGGCTTTCAGGCCCCTCTCTGTCTGCACCATGGTGATGGCGCCAAACGGGCACACCTCGACGCAAAGTCCGCAACCAATACAAAGATTGTCATCCCTCATCTCGACCTCTTCGTAGACAAGCGCATCTTTTGGGCAGGCGTCCACGCAGGCCGGTATTGGAACATCAAGGCACCTGTCACATTTGAGCACCTTGGTGTAGTCCTCATTGGGAAGCACTCCGCCGTATGGGCAGTTCATGACGCACATCCAGCATGCGATACATTTGTCGTAATCAACGTTGACCATTCCTGTTTCCGGGTCAAAGTGCATTGCACCGGTCATGCAGGCTGTTACACATGGAGCATCGTCACAGTGCCTGCACCTTAACGGGTAGGGTCTGGTTCCGGCAAGCTCCACATGGACCCTCTGTTTTGAGAGTTGTTTGTCTATTTCGTGGGGTATTTCGGAATCTTCGGGAGTGTGTTTTTTGAGGCAAGCCCTTTCGCAAAGCCTGCAACCAACACATTTTTCGAAGTCCACAAGGATTGTTTTCATTGTGACCTCCTAGAAAACCAGCAAGGCAAGCTTGTCTTCGAGGACATCTTCCTTGTGGCCTTTCACGGAAACCTGTTTTTTGATGAGACCATTGAGGGTCCCTATTGTTGTTATCTTGCCAACAAACAGGGCGCCTATGACCTTGTCATCCATCAGGATGACCTTTCTGTACAGTCCCTCCCTGATGTTCTGGTTTATCATTACCTCAAACTGGCCGCCTGTTGGTTTTATGTTGCCTATGGAGATGCAGGAGAGGCCGTAGAACTGGAATGAATTCATCCAGAACCAACCCCTGTATTCCCTTGGTATTCCAACCATGTTGAAACCGGCGATGCGGCCCTGTTCGGAGGCTCTTGGCCAGACGAGGTTTGTTGTTGACCTTCCAAATGATTCCTCAAAGGTCTCTGTGCAGTCGCCTGCGGCCCAGACGTTTGGAATGTTTGTCCTCATGTGGTTGTCAACGATTATGCCCTCGCCAGTCTTGATCTCGGTGTTTTTGAGGAACTTGAGGTCAGGTTTGACGCCTTTTGCGAATATCAGTATGTCGCACTCGTGCTCATCACCCGACTCGAGGACGACACCTTCAACTTTGTCCTTGCCGAGGACTTCACTTATCGATGTGTTCAGGATGACTCTAATTCCCTTGCGGTCCAGCCTCCTTTTTACAATGGAGGCCGCCGTTTCGTCGAGCAGCTGTGACATGATCTGGTTTGAGGCTATAACAACTGTTACATCGAGCCCAGCATCGACGAGACCTTGTGCAGCCTTAAGGCCAACAAGGCCACCCCCGATTACAAAGGCTCTTCTGGCATCTTTGGTTTTTTCTTTTATTTTCTTGGCTGTGTCGAGGTCGGTGAATGTGTAGATTCCATCAAGGTCTTTTCCCGGCATGTCTGGAACCTGGGATTTTCCTCCTGTAGCTATCAGGAGCTTGTCGTAAGAGATTTCCTTGCCATCCTTGAGTATTAGCCTGTTTGAGATTGGCTCGAATCTGACAACTGCATTTCCAAGCTCAAGCTTGATGTCTCTTTTGTCATACCAGTCCTGCTCGTGGTAGAACATTTTTTCAAGGGTCGTTTCGCCACCGATGTAGTATGAAATGAGGGGCCTTGAATAGCTGAGGAAATTCTCTTCGCTAATCATACAAATTGAGCCATCCCTGTCTTCAGACCTTATTGTGTCAGCGGCCCTCAAACCCGCTATGCCATTACCAACTATCACATATTTGTAGTGTTCCATCAGGCCTCCTTGACTCCAACAGCCAGCCTGTCCAGTATTGTTTTTGGTTTGACCCTGTTCAGGTTGAAGCCGAGATCCTTTTCATCAATTCCTATCGCCAGTCCGATGACTTGCGGGAGGTAAAGGACGGGCAGATCAATCGGTTCACCTATCTCTTTCTCGGCCTTTTTCTGGTTCCCCTCGTACTGGATGTTGCAGAATGGGCAGTGGAGAACCATTGCGTCGACATTTCCTCTGGCCTTGATTCTATGCAATTTTCCTGATGCGACCTTGATTGAAGTGGTCTCCCTGATGCCAAGGATTCCACCACCACAGCATTCATTTCTGTTCATTATGATGATGCTGTTTGCGCCTGTTGCTTTTATCAGTGCATCAAGAGTTGTTGGTGCTTCGGGGTTGTCAAAGTGCTTGAATGTTTCGCTTGGCTTGAGGTAGTGGCAACCTGCATGGCTTACAAAATTTATTCCGGTGAGGGGTCTTTTTACTGCTTGCGAGATTTTTTCCGGGCCAATCTTTTCATGGAGTAACCTTGTGAAGTGCCATACCTTTGTGTCGCCAGTGTATGGTTTTGAGCCTGATTTCTCAAGCGTTGCGTTGATCCTTCTCCTAAGTTCTTTATCGTGTGCAAGCTCGACGGAGGCCTCGGAGAGAGTTGAGTTGCAGGCTGAGCAGAGAGTTACAAGTTCAAGACCCATATCCGAGGCTTTTGCCAGGGTGTTTGCAGACATTGCAAGGCAGGCATCCCTGTTGACATTGCGCATTGGCATTCCGCAGCAGGATGGTTCGTTGATGTCAACAAATTCTATTCCAAAGGCTTCGGCCACTTTCCTTGCGGAAAGTTCGTAGTTGAGCGCCCTGGCGGGAATTGTACAACCTGTGAAGAGGGCATATTTCATTGTGCAGCCCCTTTCAGTTCTTCCTTCTCCAGGATCGCATTTACGGTTTCTTTTGAATTGGACACTGGTGGAAGCCCTATTTTTTCACGTTTCTTGTTGTCAAAATCCGTGATTTCGTACATTCTGCCAAAATTTGAAAGAACATCAATCTGTGCGTTGTATGAAGGGTGCATGTGGCCTTCTCTTGTTGCCATGTTTTTGAGTGCGAACATGAGGTCTGTGATACCAACATCTTGGGGGCACCTCTCCTGGCAGGTGTAGCAGTAGGTGCAAAGCCAGATTGCCTCAGATTTCAAGACCTCTTCCTTCATACCAAGAATGACCATTCTGATTATTTTTCTTGGATTGTAATCTTCGTCAACTGCCCTTATCGGGCACGAAGCAGTGCATGTTCCACATTGGAAACAACTCTTGATTCTTTCACCGCCTACCTCTTTTGCGACCTGATATTTGAAACTGGGATCAAGCTTGGAGATTGGTAGGGTTGGTCTGTCAGCATTTTGACTCACACCAAAGCCCCCTTTCGGATTGATAAAGATAAATAAGATTGATTGGAAACATCTTTCACTTGATAGTCTAGGTTCCTTGGGAACTAAGTCAATAAGTCATGAAAATTCATTGTGAATTTGTGATACTTAATATTCAACCTGATGTGTACAATTTCACATTGGTTTTTGGATGGTTGACAAAAAAACCGGTAAAAACTTCAAAGTAAACCAAAGATTAAATACCCATTCTAAAGGGAGCGAAGTTGACCTTCTGTCCAATTCTTCTAAGATGGTCTACATGGAAGAGAATGTCCAGAAACAGACGTCCAAACAGGCACCAGAAGAAAATGAAGTGCTTTATAGTGTGATCGCCCACATATCCCTTGGCATTGTTGGTATTGCAGTGTTATCAGGCATGATTGCCTCTGTAAAGGACAGCAAATTTGCCCACGATCACTCTGTGTTTTCGGTTATAAACGGTGTTTTGACCCTTGTTGTGATGTTTTCCTGGTACTATCTTTTTTTGGGTCTAGGTGCACTCATGGGTCAACAAGCAATCTATGAATGGTATACAATGGGTATGATGTTATTCGTGATAGCATCGTTTGGAGGGGCTCTTTATTCAGCGATCATAGCATCACTTGGGAAAATACCTTTTGTGCCATGGGTTTATCCGATTGCCAACAGATTTTTCAAGATTGATACACAGAAACCTCAGAGCTGATGCTTCTTGGTTGAAATGGTTTTGATGGCTATATTGCCAATCTTAGTCACCAATTGAAGGAAGCCTGTTCCGTTACCAAGGGTCCCATAGGCCCTGGTTCTTGCATCCTGTTTTGTGCCATCCTCTGATTCCAGGGTTATTTGTCCGGTCGAGGCTGCTGCATTGAATTTAAGGTCTGGATCTGTGAGCGTTGCTTTTATCGTTCCGGTAAGTGACTCTATTTTGTTTGGTGAATCTGTGGACAAGACCCCTAAAAAATCAATATCTCCGGTATAGCTGTATATGGACACTGAACCGCAAAAATCTTTTACAATGCACTCAGCGCCTGAAAGAAGCATTTTTAGTTTGCCTATGCACTGGGAGACGATCGCTTTGCCAGACCCCACCTGCAAGTTAGCAGAACCATTGGTGCCTTCCACAGAGAGGGAACCTGAATATACATTTGCTTTTAGATCGCATTTTTGTGGAACTTTTAAAAGGATATTGCCAGTTGGCCAGCCTTTTTTAAGGGAATAACCTATCCATGCGTATATCCATTGAAACCAGTTCGCCTTGTATGAGTAGGACAATATGAGTTTTTCATCTTCCTGTAGGGACTTGAAAGCCATGTTCCTAAAATTTCCAGATGCCTCTATGTCCTGTCTGTCCTCACCCTGGATGTGAAGTTTCCCGGAGTCAAGCTTTATGTGTATTTCTTTGTTGAAGGGGAATTTTTCCAGTTGTTCCATAGTTTAAGGCTAACCATTAGAAGAATGTTCACAAGGTTTTATAGTTGAAATTGGGGTTCAACTATTGGCGGTGTTGTGCTCTAAACATTACGATCAATCGTGAAGCTGGTAGGCCAGTTTGAGCAATTCCTCATCGGGTTTTTTCAATTTACCAATAACCAGGTTGGATGGGGTGAAGGCCGGTTTGCCATCAATAAAGCCGACGACACAATCAGCGCGCCCTTCCAATGCAGCATCAACAGCCAGTGAGCCAAGTTTTGAGGCGTGCAATCTGTCAAATGATGTTGGACTTCCGCCTCTCTGGATGTAACCAAGGATTGAGACATAGGGATCTATGCCGGTCCGTTCTGCAATTTCCAGCGCGAGCCATTTTGCATGGCCGGCTCCCTCGGCAAGCACGATTATATGGTGGTGTTTCTTCTTGTCCCTGCTTTTTATGACCCTCAATGCCACTTCATTCAGATCAACCTTGTATTCTGGAACAAGGATAGTGTCTGCGCCACAGGAAAGGCCGCTATAAAGTGCTAGGAAACCAGAGTCTCTTCCCATGACTTCGACGATAAAGGTTCTTTCGTGCGATGTGGCCGTGATCCTGATTTTGTCTATCGCCCAAACGGCAGTGTTTACTGCGGTATCAAAACCAATGGTAAAGTCTGTTCCCACGAGGTCATTATCGATTGTTGAAGGTATCCCAATTGTTTTTACGCCCTGCATTGCCAGTGCATGGAGGCCAGTTTGGGTGCCATTTCCACCAACAGCAAACACGTAGTCGATGCCTCTTTCCATAATGTTGCTGGCGGCCTTCTTTTGAAATTCCTCTGATTTGAACTCTTCGGAGCGGCTGGAACGCAATATTGTCCCGCCCATCTCGAGTATTCCACCGACGTCCCTTGCCTGGAGTGGCTCGATACACCCATCAAGCAGGCCCTTATAGCCATACTTTATTCCAAAAACCTCATGGCCGAGAGAAAGGGCTTTTCTTGTAACCGCTCTTACTGCAGCGTTCATACCCGGGGCGTCCCCACCCGATGTTAAAATGGCAATCTTCATTCGATATTGTCCTTTGTTTTTGTCGTGGCAATATAAATCATGAGGACAATATTTGCAAGTAACAGTGACCATATCTCACTAAAGGGCAGCGCATATACTCCTGAAGATGTTTGTGCTATTGGGACAAGGCTGCCACCAAAAAAGAACAGTCTGATAAAAAGGCTTGTCAGGGTTGTTACAACGAGGCTTCCTGATGCCTTGAACAAGAGCCCCAATGCGATGCCGAAAAGGAACCATTGGAGCAAAAGTATCCACGTCTCCCCAACTCCAACAGGGTTCCAGATCCAGATCAGTGTGGTGACATTGAAGAGCATGAAGAGAATGGCCTGGATGATTATTGAAACAGGGGTGCCAAAGAGCCCTTTGATTTTTGTTTGTATGTAACCCCTGAAAAAGATTTCGGATGCAAAACTGACCAATACCAAGTAAAGCAAGGAGAACAACAAATCCATATCGAGTGCAGGGAAAGACATTCCAAAACCCATGACCCTTGCGCCCATTATGATCGGGCCAAAAATACCAGCAAGTATGAAGCAACCCCAGAAGGTTGCTATTGATATGGTCGAACCAAAGATTTGTCTTCCAAAATTCCTTATTGTGAGGCCAAAAGACCTGAGCGAGTATCTTTCACACAAGGCAATAATCAGAATGATAAACGAGGCTGTTATCGCATCGCCCCATTCACCGCCAGAGAACCATTTTATCGCCGTTCTTTGGATGAGGATGATCAAAAAATAGAAACTTATAAATACGATTTGTCTAATGTTTTGGCTGGGCTTGAATCCCACAAGCGTCATGAATGCAGATTGCGCATAAACCAGATATGCGCTTCCCAACAGGACCGAGTAGGAAAAGAGAATGCTTATCCATTCATTTCTGGAAAAAGACACCAGCAGGGCAAGAACTGATGCAAGAG
>JAGOOK010000013.1 GCA_017992555.1 Caldisericia bacterium
TCTTTTTCACGGGCTATATCTGCTAGGGCAGCAAAAAGTTCTGTCAGTTTCATCTTTTCTCCTAGTCCACTAGCTTTGCTGATTTGATTTGGGAAAGTGGGATACTTGTTAAAATGCCGTCAGTTTCTATTATAACTGCGTTTTCGTCAGAGTCTCCTATTGTTCCCGTGACTGATTTTTCCTGTGTTGCTACTGTTGCCTTCCGACCTTTGAAAACAGAGAATTCGGAAGGATTTTTAAGTTTTCTGTCAATGCCTGGTGATGCCACCTCTAATCTTGTGTAATCTGGAAGGGAAGGATCTTGCTGGAGCTTTGGAAGTACAGCCCTTGTTATTTTCACGCAGTCATCAATTGAGATTCCCTGTGGTTTCCATGTTACAATAGAAACCAAGTAATCTTCTTTTCCAAAAATTTCCCTTATTTCAACCAGGCTATAACCTAGTTTGTCAAGAGTTTCCAGGATTATTTCCCTGGCTTTTGGCAAATAACTGCGCAATATTTTAATCCTCCTTTATAGATTAATCCAGGTAATAATATCCCATAATTTGTGTTTGCACAAGTGTTTTTTGTTTTTTGGACTATTTACGGTTTTTCTGTGTGCATTGGCCAACTTTATGAGCTTTATATTGAGTAGGAAGGTTGTAAATATTTACTCCAAGATTATAATTTTATTAACCCGATTAAATGGAAGGTGTTCATGTCTGAGCATGGCGATTTAAGAATTGCCGGGTTGGAGATTTCAGATATTCTTGGAATTGGCGAGACAGGTATCACTTATAGGGCAAAAGATGCCCAGGATAGGGATGTTGTCCTAAAAGTTTTAAGATGGGACTATGCCAACCAAGACGAAAGATTACAAGCAGAACTCACACTTTATAGACTCACCGAGCTTGCACACCCAAATCTTGTCCAGGTTTATGAAGTAGGCACTACTGAAGTAGGCAAAATCTGGTATACGAGACCATTTATACAGGGAGACAGTCTTGATGTCGTTCTCCAGCAGGTGGATGCAGTCGGGGCTCAGATGCTTTTGCTTCAGGTAATTGATGCAATTGACTTTGTCCACCGTAATGGTTTTCTCCATGGAAATATTCATCCCGAAAACATAATGGTTGCGAAGGGGAACCCAAAAGGTGGACAGTGGGAAACTTCCAGATCTTTTGAAACGCCCTTCATTGTAAAAGTTTGTGATTTTGGGGCAGTTCCTCCAAGGGAAAGCCTCAGAAATGGTGGTCTCCTTCCAAAGGACCCAAGTGAGCGAACCGACATAGCGGCACTGGGCAAATTGGTATATGAGGCTTATGCTGGCAAGCTTGAAGAGGGCATGAAACCTGATTTGGCAACTATCAGGTCTCATATACCCGAGCCATTGACTATGGTGGTTGCAAGAATGCTTGGTTTGTCACAGGATGAACCATTCAGGTCTTTCCAGCAGATAGCCCTCGGACTTTCAGATCTTCAACCAAAACTCTCTGGTGAAGCCTGCATGGAGCGCCTCTCAAAGAATGTTCTTGTTCAGAAAGATTCTGAGAGAAGGTCCTTCCTCATGGACATGCTCGCAGATTCCCAAACCAAAGGCCACTTTGTTGTAATAGAAGGAGAAGAGGGTTCTGGAAAGTCTGTGCTTGTAAGGGAATTTGCATCCCTGGCCCAATTCCTTGGGCATCAAGTGTCCATCTCTTCATGCACTTCCAGGTTCAATCCGTTTGAGCCTTTAATAAGATTTATTGGTGATCTTGAAGGTGGATTAGCAACATTGAATCCTGTTTTGCTCAAGAACTATCAGCACATAATTGATAGGGTGAAGGGGTTTTCGGGCCTTGATGTTGAAAAAATACCCTCCAATGCGTCAGAACTTTTTGAGGGAATACAATCTTTTTTGACCGAAGTTTCGCACATTCAACCACTTGTTCTTATAGTTGAGAATATAGAATCTTCCTCGGTTCACATGCTTGGATTGCTCAAGCACCTTCAGTCAGGAATATCTGACACAAAAATGTTTTTGGTGGCAACTTATGCACCAACAAAAGTAAGGGGTGATACCCAGCCGATATTTGAGTCCCTTTTTGGTGTTGATGGTGTAACAAGGATACAGATGGGACCATTGGATTATAATGAGACCATCTCTTATCTCAGATCACTTCTGGCATCGCCAGATTTCCCGGAACAGATTGCCATGTATTTTTTTGAAAGTTCGCAGGGAAATATATTGAGGGCCAAAGAGCTCGTAAAACTCTCGCTTGTCGATGGTTCTCTTTCTGTGGGAGCTGGGGGGAGATGGTCCTTTAATGAAAGAAAATTTGCAGAAACAAAGAGAATCGGGGAAACGAGATTATTGATTCCCAAAATAATTGAGGGTCTGGATGTTGATGAACTCACCCTTTTGAAGTGTATTGCGGTCCTTGGTGGAAAATCAAAACTCGTTGATCTGGTGAAAATATCAAAAAGCGCAAAACTTTTCAAATCGACAGAGGCAAGGCATCTCTCAAAACTTATCTTCTCTCTTCTCTCAAAAGACTTAATGAAGAGAAAATTTGAAGCTGGTGGCTCTTTCTGGTCACTCAGCCATGGGATATATGCTGAGACACTGCTCCAGACTACACAAATTGGACTCAGAAAAGACATATATGATGCCGTTTACCAGGCGCTCAGTTCTTCAGTGGAAGATGGTTGCAATGTCGAAAGAGACACAAAATTAGCTCAGCTTGCGCTGAAAGGCTCTGATCCTGTTGCTGCGTTCAAAAGCGTCCCACAGGCATTTTCAGCGTGCATGCGCCAGTTTGCGCTTAATGAGGCGAAATTCTATCTTTCGAAGTTGATTCAAATGATACCTGATGGTGAAGGGGAATATCATCAAAATTGTGTTGAAAAGCTTGCTTTTTGTGATTTGGGAATTATGGCGCCGCAAGAAGCGCTTGACAGATTCGAGAGAATTGATTCTTCAGCCTCAAGAATCAAGGCAGGCAGAGCAATATCGGCAGTCATGTCGAAATCCCATAAAGCCGGGCATTACCTTCAAGAGGCGGTTCCTTTTATAGATGAAATCCCGGACAAGATTCTTGCCAGGAGTCTTATTCTGTCTTATCTCAGCTTTCTTTATGAAAATGATCCGCCATCTGCCATTTCTTTTTCCATCAACAGGGCATCCACAACAGACGACCTCTTCCTGAAAGTTTCATGTCTTCTTGTTGCTTCTAGGCTCCAAACGGCCATGGCTGATTTCGACTCGGCAGAGACCTCGTGTACTGATGCTGTAAAGTTTGCTTCGCAGTCAGGGGATGCCAATCTCCAGGCAAAAGTTGCCCTTTGGCAAATCCAGTTGGCACAAATGAAGGGTGAAAACGAGAAAATTGTCAGACTTATAAGAAAGTCAGCTGGCTTGATAAATGCAAGCTGGGATATCAAAACTAAAGCTGAATATTACAAACTCGCATCAAATTTCTTCATCAATGAAAAAGAGGTTGATAATGCGCTTTCACATTTGAGGATGTGGGTGTGGGCGCAAACCAAAATTGGCAACTCAAAGGAGCTTGCGAGAGCGCTGTTTGAGCTTGGTGTCGCACTTGATGCAAAGGGTCTGATAAAAGAAACCCAGACAACGATTGAAAGATCGCGAAGAGTTGCTGAGGAAGTTTCTGACCAGCAAACTGTAGGCAGGGCTTTGGTTTATACTGGAGACTATTACCTTTTAAGCAACCTTGCTGATCAGGCACTGGTCAGTTTCGAAAGGGCCGAAAAAATCCTTGGCGATGTTCAGGACAAGGAATACCTATGTAAAGTCTATGAAAAACTTGGTAAAATGTGGCTCTCATCGTCAGAGATTGAGAGAGCAAGAAAATATGCAAAATTGCTCAAAGACCTTGTGCAGGATTCTTCTAATCAAGTCCAAGAAACAACTTATCTGAAATTGAGTGGTGCTCTTGCTGCTTTCCAGGAAAAATTTGAGAAAGCAGAAGAATACTATCTCAAAGCACAGGATATTTTTGAGAGACAGAGAATTTGGCGGGAGCTAAATCTGCTAAAGATTGAATTGGCTGACATTTTTGTAAAACAGGGTGAATATTTTAGGGCGCTAACGAAACTGTCGGAAGCCAGATTGTATTTTGAGGAACAGGGTTCTGGCAAAGAAATAAAGAGAATAAGGAATGCAGAACTTTCGATTGATAAAGAGCTTGGCAAATATGGTGAGGATTACCGTAATTTACGCATGCTCCTCGAAATATCAAAGGCCTTATCGCAAATTGGGGATGTGGATGAACTTTTGCCGATGATAGTTGATATGGCTATTAAGGTTTCTGGTGCAGAAAGGGGTTTTGTGATGCTCCTTACGCCATCGGGTAAGCTTGAATTCTCAATAGGAAGAAGCCAGAAAAAGGAAGATTTGACAAAGGAAAGATTTGATTTTTCGACCACAGTAACTGACATTGCTCTTTCGGAAAGAAAGCTTGTGTGCATCACTGATACGGCCACTGATGAAAAATTCAGGGCTAGAGAGTCTATTGTTGGGCTTTCCCTTCGTTCAATCATGTGCGCACCACTCCACGTTGGTGATGATGTGCTTGGATTAATATACGTTGATAGTCAGGTGCCCACATTTTATTTTTCAAGAAAAAATGCCGAATTTTTCGAAGCACTTTGTTCACATGCAGCTATTGCGCTACACCAGGCTAGATTGCACCATCAATCGATAGAAGATGTCAGACTTTTTGAAGAGAACCGTGCGACCAGAGAGCTTGAGAAACAAAAAAAAGAATTTGTGTTCAAATTTTTTGAAAAGATCTCAGGACCGATAGACCAGATTTATGACATTCTTGACAAGGTAGCCGGCAATATGGTTCATGCTGAAGATTTAACTGCCCTTTCAAACCAGGCGAAAAACAATATCGTATTAATAAAAGACATGATTGATCAATCCATGAAATCATAGGAAAATAGGCGAAATGATTGGAAGAACCTTAGGCAACAGGTATAAAATTTATGACAAGGTTGGCGGAGGTGGAATGGCCGAAGTTTTTTTGGCCAGAGACACCAAAACGGGTGAAATTGTTGCATTAAAGATCCTCAGAGACCAATATACAGAGGGTACTGATTACGTCGAGCGTTTCCAGCGTGAAGCCAAGTCTGCAATGAAGCTTTCCCATCCAAATATTTGTATGGTCAAAGATTTTGGAGATGATGATCAGACCTACTATATGGTTTTGGAATTTATTGAGGGAAAAACACTTTCCAGCGTCATAGAAGAAAAAGGGCCGTTACCGGTTGACGTTGCTGTTTCTTATATAAAGCAGGCCGCACTTGCGCTGGGTGAGGCATACAGGTCAGGGATTATTGCCCACAGAGATGTCAAGAGCCAAAACATAATGGTCAATCCAAGTGGCCAGATCAAGATGATGGATTTTGGCATTGCAAAATCCAGGGATTTTGCAACGATGACCACCGCAGGTTCTTTTGTTGGAACACCTGAATATATGTCACCCGAACAAGCCCAGGGTGGCAAGGTAGATTCAAGATCGGACATGTATTCCCTTGGCGTAGTCCTCTATGAAATGCTTGCAGGTGAAGTACCTTTTGAGGCCGATACACCGTGGGGTGTCCTTAATATGCACATCTCAAAAGAGGCCTTCCCATTAACAAACCTCCGCAGTGACATACCTGAGGGTCTTGTAGAAATCATCAAAAGGATGATGGCAAAAGATCCTGATTATAGATTCCAGAACCCAAATGAGCTTGTACAGGCACTTGACATTGTGATGAAATCGTACAAAACACCGAGAAATGAAAGGGTCAAAAGTAAAAAGATTCCGAGATCGAATCCAAAGCTCAAGAGAAAAGTCAGGAATGTAGCAATCGGTGTTGTTTCTGCGGTAGTTATTGCAGGGCTCGGATACGTGTTTTTTATACTAAGCTCTCCAAATCCTGCCTCAGCGTTTGTAAAATCTGAGCCGAAGGGTGCTTCTGTGTTTTTAAAAGGCCCGGATGACGATGAATTTCAAAAGCTTTCCAACGCAGACTCCGAGATAAAGGAGCTGTATCCAGGCAAATATACCCTGAAACTTGAACTTGATGGCTATAAGACCCATGAGCAGCAATTCAGGATGGAATCGGGCAAAAATCTTGATCTTGGAACCATAAAACTTGCAAAACAGGGTTTGATGAAAATTCTTACAAGTAAAGTTGATTGGGGCAAGGTTTCTGATGTGCCTGGCGCCTTTTCCGTTTCCATCGCGAATACCGGTGAATCAGAGATTGAAATTGAAAGATCTTTTACAGGTGACTGGATAATCTTTGACCAGGAGCCGTTTATCATACAGCCGAATGAGCAAAAACAGATAAGAGTAGCTGTTAACCCGGAGAAGGTTTCGCCTGGCAAGAGTTATTCTGCTACAGTGATTTTCAAACCGAAGAATTCATCCTCAAAGGAAGTTTCAATCCCGATTACTATGGAGTATGCGCAATCCCAGGGACGTCCTTCATCGGTTACAGATAATAACCCAACACCTGTTTCAAATCAGACTGACACAAAACCGAAGCCAGGTAATAGCGGGGAAAATACTGGAAATTCTGGCTCAACCACGCCACCTCCGCCTGTAAAAACCACCGCTACGGTTTATATAACGTCGAATGTGCCAGGGGCTTTTATCTATATTGATGGTTCGGCGAAGGGAACAACACCTTCTAGTGTGACGCTTGCGCCGGGCACACACAAGATTGAAGTTAGGATGGCCAGGTTTAAGTCATACTCTGAGACAATAAATGTTTCTGCTGGTGATGAGAAAACTGTTAATGTAGTGCTGAGGAACAAATAGATTGAAAAAATGCCTTTCATTTCTACTTGTTTTGTGTTTTGTGTTTCCGGTAGTTTCCGCTCAGGAATCAGCAGGCACGCTGATAAGAGGGGGAATTGCTGCAGACAGGTTATTGTTTCCAACACTTGCTCAGGCTGATAAGGAAGGCAAT
This sequence comes from Caldisericia bacterium, assembly GCA_017992555.1. Lineage (GTDB taxonomy): Bacteria > Caldisericota > Caldisericia > JAAYUI01 > JAAYUI01 > JAAYUI01. The sequence goes on from JAGOOK010000013.1 coordinate 6,958, forward strand.
CTTTATGTTTATTCCAAAGGAACAAAAGAGCTGCTTTCCTACAATAAAGATCTGAAACTCAGATACAGAGTAGGTGGTTTTGGGGGCGATGCTGGTTACTTTACAGATCCCTCAGACCTCATTGTGTTCAAGGAAGATGTCGTTGTTTCTGATGTTGGTGCGTTACTGGTTTTTGATTTGAAGGGCAATTTCAAAAAAAGGGTTACAAAAATTGGTAGCGTTGACCTCAAGAGACCATTGGGTCTGTCCCTAGATTACAAGAACAGATTGTATGTTTCTGATCCTGAAGTTGGAGCTGTACTTATTTGTGAAGATGATTTTGAGCTCTGGCGGCAGATACCAAAACTTGACAGGCCTGCCCAGTGTTACCTCATGCAGAACTCAAACTATCTCGTGCTCGAGCTTGGCACTAAAAAACTGACCATCTTGTCGTCCTTCTATTCAAAAATTAAGAGTTTTGGTGAATTCACTTCCCCCCACTCTGTGTGGACAGACTTTTCCCAGAAAATAGTGGTCCTCGATGATGACTCGATAAAGACTTTTGGTATGGATTCGAAATTGCTTGAAAAAACAAGTTTTGCACCAAAGCATCCCAGCGAGGGATATTGTTCATTTACACCATTTGAAGATGGTTTTGTGTTTGCCTCATTTCTTGACCACGAGCTTGTGAAGATTAATAAAACAGGAAAAGTTTCTGTCATTATATCAAAAGATGATTCAGGATTGCTGGTTCCATCCGGTCTTGATGTTGATAGCAATGGAAGGATTTATGTTGCCGATGATGTTGAGAATATTGTAAGGGTGATGGACCAAAAGGGTAATCCGCTTTTCTCAATTGAAGCCGAATCTCCAAAAAAGATAACGATTGGCGGAGAAAATCTGGCAATCGTAAAACAGACCGGCGTTGAGGTGAGAACAAGAGCTGGCGAGAAACTCTTCTTGTGCAAAAAAGAAGATGTTTGCGACTCGGTTTTTGGGTCAGAGGATTCTATTTTTATCCTGACTGATAAAGGCCAGGTGGTTCGTTTTAATGGGTCAACTGAAATTGGCATTGTAGCTTCAGATACAACCTGGAAGCCAGTCGCCATTTCTGCAATAGAAGGCCATTTTGCTGTAGCAACAACTGGTGAGAACAGGATTATTGTCTATTCCCAGGCTGGTATCAAGGAAAATGTTATAGATCTTGCCGAAGAGCCATCAGATCTTATAATGCTTTCCCCTCAACGATTTATTGTCCTTTTCCAAGGGAAAGTCGAGTTATTGGACAAGAGTGGCGGTGTAATGCGGTCATTTGGCAAAAGTGGAGGCGTAAGATCATTCCACAAACCAACGCAAGAACAGATTGATTATTCATTGGAAACTGACAAATTTACACAACCGATTGCCATATCCAAATTTGGTAACTGGCTATATATCCTGGACAAGGCAGCAATGAGGTTGGTCAGGTTCCCCAAGGAACTTTTGCTTGCCCCGCCAGTCATGAAGGTTACACCGGAATTACTTGATTTTGGTGTTGTAAAACCAGATACAACCACAACCAGAGAGCTTGTCATACAAAATCTTGGTGGAGAATCTTTGAGCGGCAGTTTGGTGAAGTTCCCAAAATGGGTGTCTGTTTCCCCGAGAACTATAAATGGCGATGATGTTGTAATCAAAATAACTGCCAATGCTGCCCATTTTATACCGAAAAAAAGCTATCTTGAGAACATAACACTTGAAACGAATGCTGGTACAATAATTGTTCCTTGTAGACTTCTAACCCCAGAAGAATTACCAAGGCAAATAAACATTGAATTGAAAATTGGGCAGAAAACAGCAAAAGTTGGAGGAAAAACCATCGATCTCGGTGTAGCGCCATTCATAGATAAAGGTGTTACGATGGTCCCACTCAGGTTTTTATCCGAAGCTTTTGGCGGAAATGTTGCTTTTGACGAGGGTTTCATCGAAGTATCTTTTGATTCCAGAAAAATATTTGCTTCGCTCCAGGTGGGCTCGAAGGACGTTGCTCTTGAGGATGGTGGCGAAACAAAACTCGTAAAAATAACGCCACCCCCTGCAGTTAAGCAAGGAAAAACATTTGTCCCACTAAAATTTTTCACTGATATTCTTGATTGCGAAGTTTACTGGGATTCAATAACCAAACAGCTAAGGATTGTCTATTCGCCTTAGTTTTCGGGAGGAAGAATCATGAAAAAATTGTTTTCAGTGATCTTAGTTTTTGCTATTGTCGCACCTGGAATTGCTTTTGCAGCTCCAAACACACCAGTTAAAACTGATATCCCTCTTGGTGGTCTTTTGATTGGAAATCCAAGCGGATTTTCCAAGCGGATTGATTGCTCTATAAAACCCGATTCGATTTCAGTATTCAGGGGTCAACTTTTTGCAACAGGCCTTTCGAGGACCCTTGAGATTGGAATGCCTGCAGTTCCTTCTTTTGCAGAGAGAATACAGGTCCCAAGTGGTTCTTACCCAAGAGGGGTATATCTGAAGGAAATTTCTTTTACCAATATTCCATTGCCAGAGCTTGAGCCATATTATCCGAAAACTTGGGGCAAACAACCTGGAATCCAGAAACGAACAGAACCAAAGGGTTTTTTCCCAAAATCACTTGGCGATATAAAGGTAGAGAATGGCAATGATGGCCAGGTTGCCACTGTTTATTTCAATCCGGTAGTGCTGGATTTTGATAAAAGAACGATCAGAATAGCAAAGAGAGCCATTATTGATGTTGTTTTTGAATCAAATGCCACTTATTCCCCTTCTCCTGAAAAACCTCAGAACAAGGCAGTCATTGTTTGCCCAAATTCGTTGATTGAGGCTGCCAAAAAGCTGGAACAAGCACAAAAAAGTGATGGCTATACAGTAAGAACCGTAACAGTCGAAGAAATAGCCTCAACGTTTGAGCCACAGAAAGAAGAACCATCCTATAAGGGCCCCAAAGATTTCAGTGAAAAAGACAAAAAATACCTTGCAAAGTATGATTACGAGCTGGCAAAAAAGATAAGGAGTTTTTGCGCAAAAGAATCCATGGAGACATCTTTTGTGACCATCATTGGTGACGGGCTCCTTGTTCCAGCATCTTTTTACTATCTGGAAAACTATTCCTCACTTGAATATGACAAGTATGTCCCGTCCGATATTTTCTATTCATCTCCAGATCTTGATACTGTACCAAACATGTCAGTAGGAAGATTGCCAGTCAGAAATCTCAAAGAAGCAAATGACATTGTTGATAAAATTACCAGATACAGAAAATCCATAAAACCGGAATGGTTCAAAAAAATTGTCCTTTCCGGGGGTGATCCTTTTAGTGGCGGCTTCCTTGGCGAGCTAGAATGCCAGTCACTTGTTGACAATGGATACCTGGACGGGTTTGGTATCTCAAAGAACTATAAAACCAGGGACAGTTTTGATTCGGAATCTCTTCTTAAGGCCTTTACTGAAGATAATGGTTTGGTTTATTGCGTGAGCCATGGTGCCGGCAATGCAATTATTACTGAGCCTGGGAAAATAACAAATACTGACATAATGGGGCTTCCGAAGAGAGATAAATTGCCGGTTCTGGTGAGTGTCGCATGCACCAATGGAATGTTTGACAACTCTGTTGTCGGGGTCGAATTTAAGGATACACCAGAGTACAAGGACATCTCTTTTGCACAAGCCTGCCTCTTCTCTCAGGGTGGTCCTGTCGCATATTTTGGAGGATCCAGGCTCAACTATGCGGGAATAAACTGGACTATTGAGGGTGGTGTTGCAAGAGCACTGCCTTTTAATGAAATAGACAGGCTTACCACTGAGGTAGTCAATGCCTACAACAACTGGGCAACCACTCTTGGAGAACTTTATAGCCAAGCGTTGAAAAAATATGTTGGTGTTGCGAAAGAAGGATTCTTCACGACATCAAAATCGTTGTTCTGTTTTACTTTCCTTGGAGACCCAACGATAAAGCTCCCACAAAATAGTGGCGGTGCTCCTCACAGGATGCCAGACGTAGAGGTGCTTGATTGCCCAATGACTAGTGATGGACTGAGTATTCCGATCATGTCAGTGGTTGAACCAAATCAAGTACTTGTGAAAACTGATTTTGAGTGGATTGAATCAAGAAAAATCGACCTTGAAACTGCCAAGTCACAGCCTGCCCAAAAGCTTACAAACCCAACAAACAGGACCTTTAAAGTGCCATTTTCACATAACACAAAAAGTTTGTGGCAAGCCAGAATTGAATTGCCAAACAGCTCGGAGATCTGGATATATTATATTACAAGGGCAAAATATGATCTAAAAGCTGTTTCAAACAGACTTTTCTACACCGACAAACCATCAAAAAGGCAAAATTTCTCTTTCCAGGTAATAAATGAAGGGTACAAAGATCTGCAAAATATTGTTGCTCAGCTAAAAATTGATGGTGTTACAAGAAAAACAAAAAAAATTGGAAGTTTGGAGATTAATTCATTAAAGCAGCTCAATTTCATGGTTGAGGGGCTTGAAGAAGGTGAACATACAGTCAACTTCGAGGTAAAACCCGATGTTAAGGATGATTTTCCCAAAGACAATGTTTTTGAGAAACAACTTGTATTGACCAAAAGTGAAACAGCCAAGGCCCTTTGTCTCATATCGTACCTTTTCAACGCATCGACCGCAAAAAAGGTCTTCGGGATTGATTCATACGAAAGTTCCGTAAAGGATTTCAAGAAAATTCCAACTGAAATTGTAACGTATGGCGATGACAGCTATATGTCGCTGCTTTTTGGTTTTGGATACCAGAATTTTGCAGAGCTTGGTGCGGACACAGTCATCATGGCCTCGCCCAATTTTGCAAATCCGTATGACAGCAAATTTGCACAAGGGCTGCTTTCATTTGTGGAAAACGGCGGCCAGGCAATAGGCTATGCGTGCCTTGGATCAGAATCTGGCGGCAGTAATTACACAGCCTATGCAAAGGTTTTTGGTTTCAAGCAATCGCTTGAATATGGATTGTCGGAAGATACATTTACGTTTGATGTACCAGTTGATCCTGCAAATGATTTCTTCCAGGGCATAGATGGCCAGATGTCAGTGAAAGCTATTATGTCAAACACAATTCCTGCCCAGTCATGGGACGAGTGTCTTGATGGGGCAAAAATTGTTTCAAAAAGCAAGGATGGGAAGAATATAATCGCCACAAATGGAGGCAATTCGGTTTATTTCTCGACCTTATATGAAAATACTAATCCTGAACATTTCAGATTCTTATGTAACCTTTTAACCTACAGCCACAGGCCGCAACCTGACGTTTCGCTATACAGTGGCTCAATTTCGTGCGATCCACCGGTTGCCCTTACGTCCTCAAGGGTGAAAGTAAATGTGAGTGTTGTAAATTCAGGTAATGTGGCATCAAAAGAAGCCAGATTGGTTTTGGAGCCCTTCGGTTTCTCAAAGACTGTTCCACAGATAGAAAAGGGTGGCAAGACAAACCTTGAATTTGAAATAGAAACACCTGATTTACCCGGAATCCTTGAGCTTGGCGCCAAGATCGCCATGCAAGGAGAAGTAAATGAAAAAAACAATGATTCAACTTATAGACTCCAGATTCTTCCGAAAGGAAGAGAAGGCTCACTGGAAGCCATTTCAAATCTCAACATATCCGATTTCATGATCTTGCCGGACAAACCCTTCTACGTGACCGGAAAAGCACAAAAAGGTGCCTTGATTAATTGCCAGGGCTCTCTTGCCAGGGTATCCGACAAGGGCGATTTTAAGGTATATGTTAAGCCTTCTGGCCAAGGCCTGGAACTTGGTGTAACAACCATGGAAGGGTTTTCTTCATCGAAAAAAATAAACTGCACATTTGCCGCACAAAAGAATGTTGCAGGGACTATTGGCAAAAATTACTTCATCCAAAACCAAACCTATACCAGGGACCTGAAAACACAACCATTCTTCCAGAGAAATAACGAAACTTATGTCAATTTTACTGTAGTTGGCAAAACGCTTGGCCTTGATGTGACAACAGATGGAGACAGGTGGTCATTTGGCAATAGTTCTTTCACCGTGAGCGGGACACTTGAAACGGGCAATGCCAAGATTGAAATGGGTGGCGCACAAAAGGATGTACAGTCACAGCAGCCAATAATGATGCTTGATTCTGGTCTTTGCGTTCCAGCCAGTTTCCTTTCGCAGATCTCATTCAAGATTGAACAGGACAATAAACCTGGATCATTCCTTGTGTTGTTTCCAAATAATGTGAAATTACCGGAAACACCTGTGGAACAAATATTTCCAAATGGTTTTGCTAGGCCCGAAACCAAAGAGCTTAGAATACCAAAAGAGACTGATTATGGGCCTCCAGTTCTCCTCTCCTATGGTGCTCTTGATGGAGAAGTCAAGGATGTCATGTCTTTATCGCCTGCCAAAAAAGGTTTATATCTCCTCACTTCGAGAGGTGTAGAGCTCTGGACAGCAGAAGGTGCCTTTTCAAAATGCATAGGTTTCCCACCGACGCTCGTTGCTGATGTTGGCGGAAGTTGGTACAGTTTCCTCTACAACAATTCCAACAGTTTTGATGGAAGAACCCCAAAAATTGCTTTTGCTGCAAATGATAGCGACAATTTTGCTTTTGCAACACAAGATTGCTTGGCAATCTATGATGAAACACTGAAGCTTATAAAAAAATACAAATTTGATGATCCAATTTACCTTGATGTTGGTATACAGACTGACTCAAAGGGAAATTTCTATTACCTTGATCAATACAATTCTATCTGGAAAGTTGGTCAGGAGGACGCTGAACCAATAAATCTTGTTGATGGTGATGGCGAGGATATTGATGAATTCTTCAATTTTACAGTCTTGCCGAATGGTAATATTGCAATCAATATAACAGAAGGTTTGAAAGAAACAAAGAAATGGTCTGCGCTTCTTTTTGATCCAACAGGCAAATTGCTCAGTAAGAAAGATTTCGCAGTTGATCCAGAGAAGGCGCTTGAAGAAGAGGTGATGAGTAGTATCCAGTTTCCGACAGCTCTGTTGTCCATGAAAAGTGGTGGTTTTTACGCAATATATGTAAGTTATGATGAGCTGTTTGTGGAAAAATGGGACGAGCAGTTTGAGCTTACAGACAAAAAAATGGTCCAGCTTGAGGGTATTTATGTAAATTCTATCTACAAGACATCATCGGACAATTTTTACATGGCCATAACAGCAGGATTTATGGAAGAAGGGTTGTCTGAAAACAAATTCAAGATATGCAAGGTTGGTCCTGATTTCAAAACACAACTCATGGTTCCATTTATCGTGAGGCAGAGCAACAGGCTTGTATCGCCTTATTTTATGGAATTTTCCGAGGATGGCGACCTATATGTAGGTGGTGAGCAAAAATGTACTGTTTATGATAGATTTGGAACCAGAAAAGATGATTTTGTAATATCATCAGGAGATGAAAAAACTGCTTTTAAGCCGGTGATGCTTAAATTTGACTCTGGAAAAATTGTTGCGCTCAGTATTGATTATTTTGAAAGCAACATCGTTATTTCGGACAAAAATGGAAACCTCCTCAGAAAAATATCCTTGTCAGGTGAAAACGGAGTTTATCCTTATGCCATTGAGCCGAATCTGTCGCAGAATGAGATATATATTTTGGATGGAATGGGCAAGATTCATATAATATCTTCTTACCTTGACCAGGACAAAAATCCAGCGGGATTTGAACCCAAGAAATCGGTTTCAATAGTTGGCTATGGCAAAGGTTTAGCTCAGGCTCCTGTTGCAATGAGATATTTTAATGGCAAACTCTATGTTTTAGATTTTTATGGCCAAAAAATATGCTGCTATGACAAAGATCTCAATTTCCTCTTCGAATTTGGCGGGCTTGGTGAAGGAACTGGTCTGCTTATGGATGCCATATCATTGTGTACAGACAACAATGGGAATATCTGGGTTGGAGACATGTCGAAGTCGAAACTTGTCATCTACTCTGGAGATGGTGGTTTCCTCGGCGAAATTGGGAAAGAGGGTTTTTACGCTTCCCCGGGCTCAATTGAGGCTTATAGCAATGACTCCTTCTCCTGGATGTCGCCACTTGATTTCGCAATCGGTAAAGGTGGGCTTGCCGTTTTTGATTATGGTCATGACAGGATACTTATGTGGAACTCCAAAAATGAGTCCACAACGATGTCCATTACCCCTGATGATCTTAAGGTGACCGTTTTCCCGACGCAAAAGATTTTCAAATATACATTTGAGATCACAAACACTGGCAGTGGCAATCTTGAGGGCACAATATCGTCTGAAACTGGAGGAGTGACTATTGTCCAGCCCAAGATAATAAAAAATATCCATGAAGTTGTACTCGAATGTGATTTCTCAAATACAGACATACCAAAAAGCATTAATGTTGTGGTTCAAACCAATGTTGGTATCAAAAAGATAAGTATTCCTATAACAATTGTTCCACTTGATGCTTTGTTGGTGATAGGCGAACCGGTTTGCGGCAATGCAAATGGTGTTTTCAGACTTGCGATGCTTCCTTATTCAAAAAATGATAAAATCATTGTGTCTACAAAAGATTTGGAGAAGATGTTTGGTTTGAAGGGAATTATTGCAAAAGACAACAACAGTGCATACTTCACATATGGGCAGAGAAGGATCGGTTTTGTGAATGGTTCCAGTATCGCTGATCTCCAGATTGGTGAGGATCACTTTAATGTTAATTTGGGTGTAGAAGTCACAAAACTTATTGACGGTGGCCTTACCGTGCCTGTTGAAACAATTGCAGCATTTTTAAGTTGCAAAGTTATTCCAGAAGGTAATTTTATCAAGATGACCGCCAGGTGAAGATAAACCCTGATTTACTTATAAAAGGTGCCAAGGGTTTTGGCATCAGTCTTGGTGAAAAGCAGGTTGGTGCCTTTTCTGAATATTGTGATTTCTTGCTTGAGAGAAATCGCTTGGTCAACCTTACTGCCATTACAAATCCGGATGAGGTGGTTTCAAAGCATTTTGTGGACAGTCTGGCAATCAATCTAGCTATGGATATGTCTGCCAGAAAAAACCTCATTGATATTGGTTCTGGGGCCGGGTTTCCAGGTGTCGCCATAAAAATTGCCTTTCCAGCCACCGAGATAGTCCTTGTGGAATCGATAGGTAAAAAAACATTTTTTCTTGAAGAACTCATGCATAAACTTGGGCTTCCCGGCATATCGGTTTTGAATATCAGAGCAGAAAGTATCCCACAGGTAAGACCTGAGTATGGCAACCACTTTGAGATTGTCACGGCAAGGGCCGTTGGCAACTTACAATTACTTCTCTCTTATGCAAAGCCTTTGCTTGCTCCAGGCGGTTCGCTTGTACTTTGGAAAGGCAGGGATGACATTTCAGAGTTGCCCTCGATGCTTCCAAAAATAGAGAAATTGGGTTTTAATTTGGTCAAAACAATCCCATATAAAATTCCATTATGGCACCTAGAACGCTTCCTTGTACACCTGGAATGCTTGTAAAAGGTGTTCAGTCATATAAAATGTGCTTTTTAAGGAGGTATCGATGAGTGGTTTTGATGGCAGATTGCAAGCCTTTAAAGAGAGAAAAGAAGAAACAATACGTGACAAACACATGTATTACCTTAATGAAATACAAGCACACGAAGGCCAGTTTGTTGTTATTGGTGGAAAAAAATACCTGAATTTTACCACATACTCCTACCTTGGTCTTTTGGGGCACCCCAAGATAAATGAAGCAGCCAAAGCTGCAATAGACAGGTTTGGCTCCGGCACCCATGGTGTGAGGATCCTTGCAGGAACCACATCAATACATGTCGAGCTGGAAAACAGAATTGCCGCTTATAAAAGGACTGATGATTCTATAACTTATTCGTCAGGATATGTAACCAATCTTTCCACCATTTCAACCCTCACCGGAAATGGTGACGAGATTTTTTGCGATATAATCAATCACGCTTCAATATATGATGGTTGCTTGCTTTCAAGGGCAAAGTTCACGAGATTCAAACACAACGATATGGAAGACCTTGAGAACCATCTCAAGAATTCGAAGGCCGTCGGCAAATTAATTGTTGTTGATGCCGTTTTCTCAATGGATGGCGACATTGCCCCGCTTCCAAAACTGATTGAATTGGCAAGAAAATACGATTGCCTCCTCATGGTTGACGAGGCCCATTCACTTGGTGTGCTTGGCAAAACAGGGCATGGGATCATGGAGCATTTTGGTCTCACAGAGGGAATTGACATCCAGATGGGCACCCTATCAAAGACGATCCCTGCAATCGGTGGCTATATAGCGGCCAAAAAAGATATAATTGATCTGCTCAAGTATAACGCCAGAGCATTTGTTTTTTCAGCAGCGCTTCCACCACCAGCAGCAGAAGCGGCCAAGGTTTCTTTTGATGTTCTTGAGGAAGAACAGTGGAGACTCGAAAGACTCAGGGACAATATTTCCTACTATATCAAATCGCTCAACCAGGCCGGTTTTGATACGGGTGTAAGCCAGACGGCCATAGTCCCGATCATCCTAAAAGACGAATGGATGACCCTTGAAACAACCAGGCTCCTCTTTGAGGAAGGCGTTTTCATAATGCCGATCCTTCCACCTGCCGTCCCGCCAAATACTTCAAGGCTCAGGGCCAATGTTACAGCTTCCCACACCAGAGAAGACATTGATTATATGGTTGATGCTCTTTCCAGGGTCTGGAAGAAATTGGGAATGCGCTGAACAAAAACCAACACTTTCCCCTCTGATTCGATTGTAAAATCGCCCAGTGCCAGATTACTCACCCATCTAGCTGGGCCCGGCTCTATTCTTCCCTCAAATGGATATTTAAGGCCAAACAGCTTCATGTTTGTTGCGCCAAAAAATGGTAGGATGCTAACTATCATGTCTTTTTTGCATTTGATGTGGCAACATCCTGAGACTGAAAAAATTTCAAAGCCTTCACAAAATCCTCTTAATTTTACTCCAAGCTTGTTTTCAAGCCAGAAGAGCCAGTAATTGAAGAGAACATGGTCCGGCCTTCCTGTTTTGCCACCTGTAAGGCCGACAATGTTTATTTCCCCAAAGCCCCTTTTTGAGAGCTCTTCTATGGCCAACTCGCCATCTGTGGCGTTTTTTTGTTCTGGGTAAGAAATTACTTCTATCCCAAGATTTTTTATTTTTGAAAGGTTTTTGGGATTGACGGAATCCATGTCCCCAATGACAAGACCTGGAGTTATACCAACCGAGAGGAGACCATCCAGCCCTGAGTCAGCTGCACATGAGAACGAATAGTTGCCACAAAGTTTGATGTCCTGGCTATAGATGGAACCCCCAAGTGCAAGCAGGGCTATTTTTTCCAAACTCTCTCTCCCGCAACATATGTTGCCACGAATGGGACCTTTTCGACATCCCAGGGGTCTTTGCCCCTTATGTCTTCAGATAGGATTGCAAGATCTGCCACAAAGCCTTCTTCCAGAACGCCTCTTTTGGGGCCGCCAATGATACTGGAGGATTCCTTTGTGGCGATCCGCATCGCTTGTGAGAAACTTATGGCCTCTTGTGAATTGATCTGATTATCGGTGGTTCTTCCTCTTGTTGTTGCGCAGGCAAGCGCAGTAAGAGGATTTGGGTCGACAACTGGTGCGTCACTTCCAAAGCCAACAGTGACACCTGCTTTCACGAGTGAATTAAGCGGGTATGAATATTGTGCAAGTTTTAGCCACTCAATTTTGATTGCTTCAGCGTCCAGCGGCATATGCGATGGGTTGACCACTACCGGAATGTTTAGTTTTGCCGCTAAAGCAATGCTCTGCGGTTTTGCACACTGGAAATGTTCAATGGTGTCCTGACCGCTGCTTTCACCAAAAACGTGAAGAACATTTTTTACTGCTTCGTCGCCTATTGCGTGTATGGCAACACCTAATCCTATCTGGTGGGCCATCGTGATTTTCTCTTTCATCTCACGAACGGTGGTTACTTCTATCCCTTTTGTACCATCCGAATAGGGTTCTGAGACCAGGGCAGTTTTTGAGCCAAGCGAACCATCGGCAAACAGTTTTAGCTGACCTGTCCAGAACATTCCTGAGCCAGTTCCTGTTTTTGCTGAAAGGTCGACTGCCCAGGCCAGAGCATTTTCCGGGATGCAAGCGCATGTCCTTATTTTGAGTATTCCCTTGCGATCCATGTGGGCCAGTGTTACAAAATCATCGAGTGTGCCAAATGACCTGCATGATGTTATTCCGTATGACAGGAGGTGCTCTGCCGCTTTTAGAAGGAAACCTTCAAGCTGGTCGGTTGTTGGTGAAGGGATTTTTTTCCTTGCATACTCATCAAATGCGCTATCGTAAAACATTCCGTCAGGTTCGCCATCCTGGTTTTTGCCGATCTTTCCGCCAGGCGGATCAGGGGTTTCTTTTGTCACGCCGCACTCTTTCATGAATTCAGAATTTATCAAAAAAGAATGTCCATCAACCTTGGTCAGGGAGCATTTGTGGCCGCAGGTTGCATCATCTATCAGCCACCTTGTTGGTTTCTCATGATCAGACCAGGTCCTGTTGTCCCAGCCAAATCCCCTCAGAAATTCTCCTGGGGCCAATTTTTTTGCGTATGCCCTTATTTTATTTAAGAATTCAGCAGATGATTTGCATCCCCTGAGGTCACAGAGTGTCAGGGTTTGACCAAGCCACGCCATGTGGAGGTGGGCATCGCAAAAGCCGGGGATAATTATACCCTTTTTGTAATCATGGATCTCGCCACTGAAGTTTTTTGAAAGATCTTCAAAGAAGCCAATTTGTTTTATCTTGCCATTTTCTACAAGAATTGAGTTATCAGTAACTTCTTTGCCCCAGATGTGTGATGCTTTAATAAGAATACTCATATTATTTTCACTTTTACGGTTGGTGTCTGGAGGACTGTTACTCCGTCTGGGAGGCCACTAATTTGTACTTTTACGTTCTGCTCGCCCTGTGGTAGGCCAGACACATCAACTGTCGCTGATGCGGTTGTTAGAGTGGTTATAATGGATGATGGCCCCTGGAATGTGACCTCGATTATTCTGTCGATTATCTCGTATTGTTTATCTGTTGGTTTGACATCGACATAGAGGTTCAATTTTTTTCTTGAAAGTGGTTCAATCTTTATGGTTATTCTGATCTCTGAGGCGTCTGCCGAGACATCTGGAGGAATTGAAAGCGGTACCATTACGCTTGTGGTGCTCAGTATGCCGTTTAGGTTATATGGCTCAGTGTAGATTGATTCTATTTTTGAGATTGTAGCATAAGGGCCAGAAATTGTTATTGATTTTGGCGCCCAGTCTATCTCTGTTATGACGCGATCTGTTGGCAGTGTGCCTGTGGTGTTTGCTATTACGCCAACAGTTTTGATGTCTTGTTTTGAAGAGCTTTTTATTTCAACGCTTATGGTATCAAATTTTGGCCTTATCTTCATTTCTTCGAGGGCAGATTTTTTGATTGGTTTCCCGTTATTATCAACCAGATCATAAGGCATGCTGAATCTGTTTGGGCCTTCTTTTACAAGTGCCCTGTTCAGCTTTACATGCGCCTCTTTTATGTTGGAGAGCCCTTGGGATGGTCCATATATAATTAATCTTTTTGGATCAGTTTGGGCCTCGCCAAGTGTTATGCCAGCAGGTGCCTGACCATAATATGTTACGACGATTGGAAGTTCTTTTTCCTGGAGCTTTTGAAGGTCTACAGAGACAACATTTGGATCAATATCAACAAGCCTTACTGTTTGCGGGAAGTCCACTTTGACAAAAACCTGGTCTTTGCCCTGTTTTTTGTCCAGAAAGTCGACGTATGCGTTGATATTCTCTTCCCTGATTTTTTCAAGCAGTATTTTTGAGCCCCTGAGTGTTACAGTAACACCTGGTAGAGTGGTGGTATTGGCAATGTTTTCTGGTAAATTTCTTGTCTGTACAGGCACTATAAAGCTTTTTGTGACCTCTGGTCCCTGGCTCTGTGAAACATAAAGCCAGATGGCAACTGCTATAAGCAAGGCAGTTATCTTCAGGCCAAGGTTTGATGTGATATCACGAAACATTTGGCCTCCTTAAGTTGGCGAACACCTTGCCCCTGCTCTTTATCATGTATTTCAGCAAACCTTCAAGTTCGACTCTCGAAAGGTACCTTGTAAGTGAACCTGCAGTGGCAAGCGATATTATTCCAGAGGTTTCCGAGACAACCACGATAATTGCATCGGTCTCTTCTGAAAGGCCAACAGCAGCCCTGTGTCTCGTCCCGATATCCGGATCAAGATTTGGATCTTGGGAGAGCGGGAAAACGCATCTTGCGTATGCTATTCTTTCACCCTTGATGATTATTCCGCCATCATGGAGTGCAGAACCTGGGTAAAATATTGTTTCTATGAGCGCTGAGTTTGCCTGTGCATCGATTTTTGTGGCCCCATTCTCATAGTCACCAAGACCAACCTGTCTCTCGATGGCGATTATTGCGCCGTGTTTCCTATCTGACATGTGGCCAACTGCCTGACAGATTTCATTGACTAGGGTATTGACTTCCTGGGCCTCCATGAAGTCTATTGCTTTGCTAAAAACTGATTTCTGGCCAAGTGTGCCTATGGCCTTTCTAAGTTCTGGCTGGAACAGAATTGCAAGAAGAATTGGCAGGGTCATTGGAAGAACTTGGAGAACTGACCTGATCATCCAGTTTAGGGCGATCAAACCAAGCCATCTTGATATGTTGTCGCTAATAATGAGGGTCAGGAAGAAAACTGCGAGACCCTGGAAAAGTTGGAGTGCTTTTGATGCTTGAATGATTTTTAGTACATAATATATGATAATCGCTATTATTAGAATATCAAAGATGGTTTCGGGAACTGGTATTGTGCCACCCACTTTCGGTATTGCAGCGAATCCAATTGACCGCAAAGTCTGGGTAAAAACATCAAGCAGGGGCAACAGCTACCTCCTTATTTGCCAATGAGTTCCGAGGGAGTTATCTCCTTGGCGTTGGCTGGTTTTTTTATGTTCGTGAATTGATCGTATGAAAGCAGTGTGAAAGTGTATTTGCCTGGTTTGCTGGCGGGATTTTCTCCAGTATCTATAAAGACTATCTCATACCAGAGACCATTTGGACGATATTTTATCTGGACCGTTTTTCCAACAAGGACCGATTTTGGGTCCCAGCTGAGGGTTGCTCCAATGAGTTTTTCCCCATCTGCAGATTTGCCAGCGTCCACCATTGGTGTCATTATCTTGGTGCTACCAAAAGACATCAGTGGTTCAAGCATTTTTCTCGGGTTTACCTCTGGCATTGGTATCTGAAAAATCGGGTCGTCAATCAGTTTGAATTTTATCCAGTCTTTTATCTGGTCGTCAGTGTAGTAAATGATTGGTGAGATGCCAGATTTTGTTGCGGATATTTTATCAAGCAAGCTGTGGTCAGAACCTTCAATGATTGTTTCTGATTTTGAGAGCTCTCCCTTGATATTGTTGGAGTAAATCTGGACAAAATACCTGGTGTTCTCTGTCAGGCCATAGATGGCCTGACCCTTGTTTATGGTCACCTTGCCAGTTTTTTTGTCTTTTTCGTAAAAAGTGCTTGTTGTTTCTAAAACAAAACCATTAAGTTTATTAATGACATCTCTTGCTTTTACGAGGTGACCCTCGTAGGTTTCAGGATCGAGCTTAATTTCTATGGGTTTTGAAAAATCGACTCCATCAAAATATTTTAAAAAAGGTTGATAAAGTGAATGCTCGACAAAAATATAGTTTGGTGTTGAAGGGAAAGGCGCCAGCCACCTTGCAAATTTCCCCTGGCTGTCGGTCATGGTGCTCACGCCGGCTATTGTTACGATGGAACCTTCAACAGGTTTTCCAGAGCTTAAATCTGTTATCAAGCCCTCAATCCAGAAACCAGCGAAAGCCGTATAAGCACCAAAACCTACAACAAAAACTACAACCAGGAGAAATATTACAAGTGTTTTTTTCATTTTATTGTCCGATACTAACTATTTGCCAGGATTTTTCTGGAGTATGTTGCAGTACAAGGTTCCCGCTATAAGAATCTTGGAGAACCTTTACTTTTACCATCCCAGCTTTTGGATTTCCTGATTCCTTCTCTTTTGTGTCCTCATCATACTGCATGAGGCTAAACCTAACGGTGACCATCTTTTTGTTGCCAGTGCTTTGGGCGATTGCCTTTACACCATCAATTCTAACATTGAGATAGTCAGTACCATGGTTCTTTGAGCGTTCCCAGGTTTCGGAGAATGTTTTTAGATCGCCACCCTTGTCTTTTTGGAAATTAGATCCTTCCAGCACATATGTATTCCACGCTTGCTCGTATTTTCCATCAAAACAGAGTTTGAAGTAATTTCTAATGGCCCTGGCCGGCGAGTCCTGGAAAATTGTATATACAGAGCCAATAAATGTCAGGCCTACAATCAGCAGGAGAAACCATGTGAGTGGCCCGGCAAGTGTTGACTCACTCGTGTTTACTCTTTTGGTATCTGTCCCTTGTAGATTTTCCATACTCCATCCTTGTCCTTCCTCAGATAATAGTCTTTGGGATCAGAAGTTTTTGGATTGCCGCTGACTATGTTTTCTGTTTGTATCCTTACAATCTGGGCAGTTATTTTAGCAAGTGGGTCTTGCTGCTCATACACTTTCAAAATCTTGAACTCGGTCATTTTGGTGCCATGACTTCTGGCGTTGGTGAGATCATCCCTGAACTTTTCGAAGGACATTGTTGGACCGCCCCTGTCCCTCATGAACTCTGAATTGGGATAGATGTAGGACCAAGCCTTTTGGTAATCCTGATCCATTATCGCACTGAAATAGCCCCTTATGGATTTTGTTGGCACATCTGGAAGAATCCAGACAACCACCCAAAGCCCTATAAGTAGGCAGACAATGATGAGAGTAATGATTAAAGCCCTTATGGCTTTGCTCATTTGTTTTCCACCCCCATTATATTGTTCCAGAGGGAATTGCCAAATATTGATGAGAAGAACTTTTCAAGACCAGCCCATGGCATGTTGCCCTTGACCCTGTCATAGATCCTTGACTCATAATAGTCTGAGAGTCTTTTTACATAGGCTGAAACAGCAGAATCACCTTTGGAACTTTGCCACATGCTTACAACTTGCGGCTTAATTTCAACCTTCTCATACTTCTTGGTTTCAGAGTTGTAGAGACTTATGGTGCCATAAAGTGTGGCTTGTTGGACAGGATTTCTCTTGTTCAATCTTATTATATATTCCCCACTCTTCTGGGTGACGATTGGCTGTATGATTCCCTGCTCCAGCTTCAGCGGGAAATTGGGTGTTGGTGGGAAGAGTGCATTGCTTACTTCGACTTCAGTTATTGATTCTTTTGGAACTGCTATCATTTTCCCGCCGTTTTCACGGGAAGCCAGATCAGTTGAGTACTTCTTTGCGACTTCAGCAAAGTTGTTGCCTTTTTCTTTTGCAAGTTCCTCAAGAACCTTGTTACGTGTCTTCTCGTCAGGTACGATTATTACCTCATAATCAACAGTCTCCGGAACTACAAGCTGGTCTTTTATTGTGTTGAAGTATTCCTCAAGTTCCGTAGTTGTTGGTTGACCTACCTCAGCTCTTAGAGGTTCTGTCATCTTTTCGTAAACGAGCTGGTTCCTTACCTGGGTCCTGAACTCGGATTCTGATACTTCACCTTCGGTGAGGTATTCATCAATGGTGTTGAGCTGGGATATTGAGATTACATCTTTGATTCTTTGTTCGATTTGTTCATTAGGGATGTCATACTGCTTTGTATCTTTTGCCTTTTGCAGAACAACGAAGAAGTCTGTGAGATTCGTAATTGCTTTTGTCCTTGCAGTGCTGTAAAACTCCTGGATTTCTGTTGCTGTGGAGTTTGTCTGTGGTTTTACGCCAGCTCGCTCCATGTTTTTGATCTCAAGGTAAATCATGCGCTCTGTGATTGGAAAATCAACTACAATCCTTGCTACATCGCGTTTTGAATACACGTACAGAAAAAGCCCGCCAAAAGTCAAAAGTATTATGAGTAGCGGAACAATTATGTATGGCGCAATGTTTACGCGCTTTGTTTCCTGTTTTTGGTTTGCCACTGAGTTCATTCCTCCATTTACCGGTTATGGTTGATTAGTAGTTGGAGTTTGCTGGGTTGGGGTCTGGGAACCTGGATTTTGTAATCCTTGGCTTTCAATAAGCTTCTTCATTTCTTCTTCGGTTGGCATATTGGTTGGTGTCTGGTTGGTGGTTGTTGTGGTAGTAGCTCCATCACCAACACCCTTTCCCATTAGTTTTCCAACCCATAGCCCAAAGTCTTCGAATGGGGCAACGATATTTGACTGCCACCACACAGTAAAGCTCTTCCATGGATTGCCAATTGAAACGCCGAGCTTGTTTCTCTCTTCCTCAAGCCACTTTGACTGCTGTTCGGATTTTTTCTGGGCCTTGAGCTGTTTTATTACTTCCTGTTTGACGGATTCGAATGGAAGTTTCTCATAGTTTCTTTTTGTGATGAGCTTGACTATGACGATGTCTTTGCCCGCTTTTAAGACCTTTGAGTATACCTGGCCTGGTTTAAGACCCCATGCAGCTTCAACTACCTCTTTTTCATAGGGATAGCTTCCTGCCTGTGCCTCTTTTGCTTTCTGGAGTTCTGCCCAGAAGAAGCCGGAATTATCAGTTGAGAGCATGCTTGGGAGCTCACCAGAATTGAATTTTGAGAGATCGTCTTCAGAGTATTGCTCTGCAGCTTTTGCGAAAGTTATCTTGCCAGCAAGCAAATCTTTGAGAATCTGGTTTGCCTGTGTCTCTTTCTTTTTGAGCTCATCTGCCGTTAGTGCTGTATTCGGATCGCTTTTGTTTGTGCCAACCCAGCGAATAGTTGCTATTCTCGCAGCCTCTGTTGGATTGTATTTTTCAGAGTTCTTTTTTGCATCGGTGACATAGATCAAGTGCCATCCGTAGGTTGTACGCACTGGTTCAGAAACTTCCCCAACCTTCATCTTGATTGCGGCATCATTAAATTCGGGAACAAGTGAGTTGCCCTGATCGGTGACAAGTTGACCATTCTGGATTTTATACCAGCCAAGATCTCCTCCATTTGGTTTTGTTGCGTCATCTTCGGACTTTTGTTTCGCGATTTCTGGGAACTTCTTTGGATCCTTCATGATCTGGGCACGGATTTCATCAATCTGTGTTTTCTTTTTTGTGCCGACATCGGCCGCGTCCTTTGTGCTATCGTACTTCAAAAGGATGTGCGACAACTTGAGTTCTGCGTTGCTATTGTAGAAATCAAGCGCTTCCTGGTCGGTAATTTCAGGTTCCTTGACGTATTTCTCAAAGAGTTTGTTCATGTAGATTTGCACTGTCAATTGATTCTTATTATTTGCTACGATGAATTCCCTCATTTTGACTTCGTTTTCGAAACCCTGTTGCTTAATCCATTCTGCAGCATTACCCTCTTTTGGTTTTTGCTGATCAATAAGCTTCTGGGCCTCATCCTGATATACCTTGTCTTCGATCTTGATGTTTTCTCTCTCACCAAGCTGAAGGAAAAGTTTTTCAGAGATAAGCTGTTGAATTACCTGCTCTTTTGCAGAAATGAGCATCTTCTGAAACTCTTCTGTACCAAACTGGGGCATCTGGTCCTGTGACACCTGTTGCTGAATCAACTGGTATGCCTTCTGCTCCAGTTCATCAGTTGTTATTGATGCTGAGCCAACCCTGGCCTCAATCTTGCGACCCGAGTATGCCCAAATTCCGAAGCCCAAAAGGGCAATAATGACAAAGATGATCGTCCAAATGGTGACTCTCCACCCTTTTGACATCGGTTTGTAAATCTTCGTCTCTTTGACTTGCGGGATCAATTTCGCCCTGCGAAGTTCTCTTATCTTGCTTTCTTTACCCATTGTATTTACCTCCGAGCAATTAACAAATAACCATTTTATGCGGTGTCAACTCACATGTAAAGTAAGTGTTCCACTTCACCTAAACCTGAGCGTTACACATGGTTCCATTAAGAATTTGTTTCGTGCTCGAATCAATACCGAATATTAAGAAACATTCAAGTCTTTCTTGAAAAAATATGCCTGGGATAATTGCCAATCAAAATTAAAAGAGACCAGATCAGCACATTTTTATATAACCCAAAGGAAAACTGGTTATAGGATTTGCAATTTCGTTGTTTGGCCAATAAAATCTGTTCCAAGGGGGTAACATGAGGAAAATTATTTCATTGTTGTCTTGTATGGCTATTGTTTTTCAGTTTTTTATACCGGCACAAAATATAACTTTGGCCTTCAGGACGGCATTTGTAGATGGTTTTGATCTGGGGGCCGAAGCTGGAGATGGTGTTATAAAACTTACCTGGGAGAGGGTCCCGGGGGCTTCCGGTGGTTATTATGTTTATCGCAAAGATGGCGAAAATGGTACTTATGGGACACCCCTGACTGATTTTGGGGTTTTTGGGAATGTTTTTTATGATGGTCCGATCCCGAATGACAACAAGTATTGCTATTATGTTGCTCCGCTTGATGAAAACTCCACTGAATTTGGCAGGTCAGTTGAAGCCTGTTCCTCGCCAATATCACAAGCGCCGTCATTTATCGAACAATGCAAAACAGTCCTTGTTTTTGTTGTCGATAGTGTGAATTATTTGCACAACGGCGTCAAAAGGACCATGAGTTCACCATTCCTTCTAGTCGGCAGGAGAACATATCTTGCTTTCAGGTATGTAACAGAACCGCTTGGCGGGAAAATCGAATGGGACCAGGTCCAGAGAAAAGTCACTGTCACATACAAAAGCACTGTCGTGGAGATGTGGGTTGGTAAATCGCAGGCAAAAATCAACGGCAAACCAGTCCAGATTGATCCAAGCGATCCCAAGGTCGTTCCATTTGTAAAGGACGGAAGGACCTTTGTTCCGCTCCGTTTTCCGGTTGAATCTTTCGGCGAAGGCGATGTCAAGTGGTTTGCCCAGACAAAACAGGCACAGCTTACTTTCCCGGCAGACTGCAATGAGAAACTGAAGGGAAAGATTATTAGTTATAACAACAAGACGGGCATGTCGGAGATGCTTGGATTTGAAGGCGAATCATACGTTGTTGTTTTCGGACAGAGCGGGTCTGGCAGTTACATACCAGTTGTTGGCGATTGCATCGAGATTTCAGGTGAGAGGAAGAGAAAGGGAACACACGAATACTTTTTTGTAAACTCCACATCCTTGATCGAATGCCAGGAAGGGCCATTTGCCGGATTTGGAGCAGTGGAAAAATATGATGTTCTAAGCGCTTCGGCCACTATCAGATTTGAAGGCGGAGAAAAAATTGATGTCAGGGTCGATAGGGCCCACATCAGGATGCTGGCCGGACTTAAACCGGGAGATTGTGTTTTTGCAGCTGGGATGGTTATCAAAAACCCATCCGGTGGAAAATACATAAATACAATTATTTTTGACATGGTGCCATGCAATAAGGGCCAGGTTGACATTGTTTGTGATGGCAAATGGTATTCGGGGATAGTTCGCGATTTTGATTGCACAAATGGGGTTCTGACTGTTGCACTGGATGACGGTCAGTCAAAAACCGTTTCAATTGGGAACAGCAACTTTGATTGTGCAAACCTCTCGGTTGGCTATTGTGCCAGGTTCTGCGCAAAGGAAGTAGACGGAAAGCTTGTTTCATCAGTTTTCTATGCTTTTCCTTGCGACTCCTCTTCCTGCGAAGGGTCTCTCATAAGGGGCAAACTGGTGAAGATTGATTGTGCTTCGCTTAGCATGAGCATTGCGCAGGACGATAGATATGTCGAAGTCGCGATATTCCCAAGGGATTGCGAGGACATATCGGCTTCGATGCCTGAATGTGTGGAAGCTTGCGTGGTCAAATCCGGCAACCGTTTTGTCGCCCTGAAGGTCAGGCCATACGCTGAGTGCGAAAATGAATGCCCAGGAGAAATTGTCCAGGTAAGGATAGACAGAGTGGATTGTGCGGCAAAAATTATCTATTGCACAAAGACGGCAACGATGGAGCAAATGAAAATAAAATTCGTGTTGCCGGAATTTTGTCCGCTGGAAGCTGGAAAATGCTATGAGATTTGCATTGAAGAGATCAGAAAGCCAGGTCAACAGCCGGAAAGTGTTGCTACGCGCTTCAGGCCGATAGAATGCAGGTACAGGTGCAGTGGCCAGCTCGTTGCTGGCACAATCAAATCAGTTGATTGTTCAAAACAGGTCGTGATTGTTGGCCAAAATGACGATCTTGGGGACATATTTATAAGGGTCGCCGAACAGGATTGCATAAGACTGAAGGAAGGCCATTGTGTGAAAGCCTGCATCACAAAAGACCCAACCGGTTTATATATGGCAAACTGGATCACCGAAGTCGGATCGGAGGAATGCACCCAGAAATAGCGACAAAAAGCTTTGAATAATCTAAAGAGACAAGACTAAATATATAAATAAAATTTTTTGAGCCAGAAAGGGGTTGGTAATGAAAAGAAGCTGGAAATTGGTTGCATTGACGTTGTTTATTCTCTTTCTTGTTTGTGGGAGCGATTTACTGGTACTGGGGGGACAAAATAAAAAGAATGACCCTGAATTAATTGAGTCGACTTTTACTCAAAACACCTTACAGGATTCAAGCTGTGACTGGCCATCTTTCGGAAGGACGCCAGACAACAATCGTGTTGCACCTGATGGTTGCGGGCCAAAAACAAATAATCTGGTGAAGCTTTGGGAGTTTAAATTTCCCCAACAAAAAGCAATGATGATGGTAAAATCTGATCCTGTTTTATTAAATGGTAAAATTTACATTGGTTCACGTTTTTTAAATAAAATTCTTTGCTTGAAAGCATTAACCGGAGAAAAAGTTTGGGAATATGATACTGAAGATGGAGAGGTTACAGCTCCAATCGTATCAAATGGGAGAATTTACTTTGGCTCATCTATCGAGATAGACGAAGATCAATATATGGGAAGAATTTATTGTTTGGATGCTTTATCTGGAGAAAAAATATGGGCTCGTTATATTGGAGCTTATATACTTGCGTCTCCTGTTGTTGCAAATGGAAGATTGTTTGTAGGATCAAATGATAAAAAACTTTATTGCGTTGATGCTCTAAAAGGGGAAAAAATATGGGAATATCGGACAGGACTTGCGATAATATCAACACCTGCATTATCAAATGGGAAAGTTTTTATAGCGTCAAAAGATTATAGATTACATTGTGTAGATGAGTTATCTGGAAGAAAATTGTGGGAGTATAGAACGAATATTACAATAGAGTCTTCACCTTCGGTAGCTGATGGAAGAGTTTATGTAGGATCAAGAGATAAAAACCTTTATTGTTTAAATGTTTTGTCTGGTAAGGTGATCTGGGTATTTAGAACAGGTGGAGAAATATACTCAACTCCTGTAATATTAGAAAGAACAGTATATATGGGATCTGAGGATAAGAAATTTTATTGTCTGGATGCTCTGTCTGGCAAGAAAATTTGGGAGTTTGAGGCTGATGATTCTATACATTCATCATCCGCTATATCAGGAGAAAACGTGTATTTTTCTTCTGGCAGGAGATTATACATTTTGAATGTAAAAAATGGTTCGAAATTGGGTGTTTGTGACGTCGGCTATTCAGACTCGTCGCCGATTATATCTGGTGGGAAAATATATATTGGATCTAGTGACGGGGTTTGTTGTTTTGGTGATGCGCAGCCACCTTCTGCGGGAACATGTTGCGATAACTGTACAGATTGTAATAAGTGCATGGCATTTAAAGTTGGCTCAAAAGACTGGTTTATCTGCAATCAGTTGCAAACACCAATGAGTACTGCACCGATAATTAAAAATGGTAGAACATTCTTGGTCATAAGGTATATTGCTGAAACAATAGGCGCGAATGTAGATTGGAATGCAACGAGCCAGACAGTCACAATAACAGACCCAAAAAATGGGAAAACAATTCAGCTTCAGATAAACAACAATATTGCAACGATTGGTGGTAAAAAAGTCCAGATTGACCAGAATACTGATGTTAAACCTTTCATATCCGAAGGGAGAACGCTTTTACCCCTTCGATTTGTTGTTGATTCGCTTGGGCTTGACTTGGACTGGCTCGATCAAACAAAAGAAGCCATAATCTGCTACAAAGACCCAATGTGTCCGTGAAGATTCAATGAAATATTCATTAATACTAATCTGGTTGTGACTGTTGAAAAATATTCTTTGGCGCGCATAATCGGTTCTGGAGGTGAAAGATGGCTAGAATTGCTATCAATGGATTCGGAAGGATTGGAAGGCAAGTCTACAAGGCCATTTCCGAATATTTCCCACAGCACGACATAGTTGCGGTCAATGATATAACGGACCCCGAAACACTCGTTCATCTTCTCAAATATGACAGCAACTATGGTGTTTACGGTCATGAGATCACTCTCGAAAAAGACACCTTTACATGTTGCGGCAAGCAGACCAGGTGCCTGAAGATTCTTTCCCCACTTGAGCTTCCCTGGAACGAGATGAAGGTGGACATCGTTGTAGAGAGCACCGGCAAGTTTGCAAATGGAAAGGACGCAAAGGTCCATCTTGACAAGGGGGCGAGAAAAGTCATGGTTTCTGCCCCAATGAAAGACCCGGACTATATGATCCTCCGCGGTGTGAACTGCGACTATTACGACCCAAAAATCCATCATGTTGTTTCAAACGCTTCCTGCACAACAAACAGCCTGGCACCTGTTGCAAAAATCCTTCACGAGAATTTTGGCATCCTGAATGGTTTTATGACGACAGTCCACGCCTATACAAATGACCAGAAGATTCTCGATGCCCCCCACAAGGATTTGAGGAGGGCCAGGAATGCTGCCACGAATATAATTCCAACGACAACAGGAGCCGCCGAGGCTGTTGGGAAAGTAATCCCTGAACTAAAGGGCAAGATGACCGGTATCTCCCTCAGGGTGCCAACATCTGTCGTTTCAATCACCGATTTTGTGTGCACCCTGGAAAAACAGTGCAGCGTGGAGCAGATAAACGAAAAACTTGAAGAAGCCAGCAAAGGAAAACTGAAAGGGATCCTTGGATACTCCAGGGAACCCCTTGTTTCCAGTGATTACAAAGGATCGGCCTATTCAGGAATTGTCGATGCACTCTCAACGATGATGGTTGGCAATAACATGGCCAAAGTGCTTATATGGTATGACAACGAATGGGGCTATTCGGTCAGGTCTGCAGAAGTCGTTGACATACTGGCAACGAGGGGTGTGTGAGTGAAAAAGCGCACCGTTGAAGGCGTTGATGTTTTCAACAAAAGGGTGTTGCTCAGGGCCGACTTCAATTCGCCTGTTGAAAACGGAAAAATTGTTGATGATACGAGAATCACTGCCACCATGCCCACGATTACCCACCTGCTGGATCGTGGTGCGAAGCTTATTATCTGCTCACATCAGGGGAGACCTGACGGCAAATATGTCGAGCAATATTCATTAAAGCCCATCGCAGAACATTTGAGAGAATTGATTAACAAACCCATAAAGATGGCACCTGACTGCGTTGGCTGCCAGGTCAGTTCGATGGTTGACTCGCTCATGCCCGGAGAGGCATTGGTGCTGGAAAATCTCAGGTTCCACAAAGAAGAAGAGGAATGTGATGAATCGTTCTCCAAGGAGCTCGCCTCGCTTGGCGAAATCTACGTGAATGATGCATTTGGCACTTGCCACAGAAAGCACGCCAGCATCTATGGCGTTCCCCTTATTCTGAAACCGGCTGTTGCAGGATTGCTTCTGGTGAAAGAGCTCAAGTACCTTGGTGATACCACTGAAAATCCCAAGAGGCCGTTTGCCGTTGTTTTCGGTGGGGCCAAAGTTTCTGATAAAATAAAGGTTGTTTATAATCTTGAAAAAATCGCTGACTTGATAGTCATTGGTGGTGGCATGTCCTTTACTTTCATGGCCTCGCAGGGTATTGGCATCGGAACATCGCTTGTCCAGAAAGATATGATAGACAGCTGCAGGGCATTCCTTGAGGAATGCAGGAAAAAAGGGAAAAAAGTCTTGCTACCTGTTGACAATATTGTTGCGGACAATTACAAAGACCCTACGGACATAAAAATTTCTGCAAATGGCATTCCCGATGGAATGGAAGGCGTTGACATTGGCCCGAAGACCTCAAAGATGTTCTGCGATGAACTTACAAAATGTGAGACAGTCGTGTGGAATGGCCCTTTAGGCGTGTTCGAGGACGAACGTTTTGCCGAGGGCACCAAGACCGTCATGAAGTGCGTGGCTGGCGGAGTCAAGGTGTCTGTGATCGGCGGAGGTGATTCTGCGGCCGCTGCGGCAAAGTTCGGATTCACGAACCAGTTCACGCACGTATCAACAGGAGGAGGGGCATCGCTTGAATTCCTTGAAGGGAAGGAGCTCCCAGGCATTAAAGTTCTGGACGACGCTTAGTCTTTCGGCCCTTTTGGTTTTTACATGTGCCGTTGTTCCGGTCAGGAACGCTGAAAAAGCGTCCTCGCTTGGTATCACATCTGCACTTATAATTCCATGCTCCCAAATGGAGGGTCTCTATCTTGACCAAGCACAGGAGACATGGGTGGAGGGTTGTTCAAGGAGATCAACGGGCTTTTTCGAATACAAGATAAGGTTTGATGGTGAAGGCCCAATACTGTTGGAAGTGGAAACTTCCGGCAGTATTGTTATTGAGGCCTCCCTCAATGGTGAGCCCTTAAAGCAATATTTTGAATCCGGCCAGATTGATGAGGACATCTCAGTAAAGATGAAGCGCCAGTTGAGGCTCGATGCTTCTGGCGGTTCGCCCTTGCGTGTGAAATTTTCGAAGAAAAAAGGCTCCTCAAAACCCTTTGCCCTCTGGAAACTATATGTCCGGAGAGGTGTGGAAATTTACCCTGGAACTCCCACGGAACAGGCATATCTGGACAGCGCTGGTTCATCGATCCTGCTTCCTGGCGGTGGCAGGGGGTTATCCAAGGGTGATGAAGTAAAATATAAAGTAAACCAAGCTGAAGCCGGTCCTCTCGGTGTTGTAATTGAGAGCATCGGGGACATGAAAGTCTTGTTGGCTTCAGGGGGTGCTCCAGAGGATGTAGAGCTCATGAAATCTGGCGAGTTTACCTATGGTTTCATGACAGCCAACGACCTGAATTCTTCGATTGTTCTAAGGGCAACTGGTGAGCTCAAGATAATAAGGGTTTCCATCTATTTTGGGCTCTCTTGCATGGATTTTCAAACTGAACTTTCAAAAATGGTTTTTCCTGGTTTTGGCAAAGAAGCTATTTTAAGTGTCGATGAGCCTATTGTTTTCAAACTGCCGCCCCATGCTGATTCCATTTTCTGGTGCCAGGCGGAAAATATCGCCTCAATAAAAACTGAGGGGCTCGAAATATACAATCTTTCAGGGTGCTTGTTTACAAAGGTTCCACAATCTTTGAACGAAGTAAAACTACAGGGTTCTGGCAAGCTGTATTCCTGGGGTATCGATCAGGACCCTGACGAGGACAGCTTGCCCTCAAGTTTCGAGATGGCGTATGGCACTGATGCTGACAGGGCGTTTACCGATTTTGACGAGCAGAACGACTATGTGGACATAATGCCACTCGATACCGACAATGATGGACTGGATGATGATGTAGAACGCTTCCTTGGAATCAATCCCTCGTACTATGATTCCAATTCTGATGGGTATCCTGACTCGCTTGGGCTCTCGACCCCGAAACTCTCGCCATTCTGCGCGAACATAACCAGAAAGCCATGGCCAGGGGTCCTAAACCAGGATGTTTACGATCCACAGCTGGTTTCACAGGCAATAAGATTTGGAGATACGAACCTTATAATTCCATTTGGCAAAATCCTTTTGGATAGAGACCCAGTGACTGGGCTCAAAACCTGGATGGGAGAGGCTGAAGGTTTTACTGGCGTTGTCCTGGATTATTGTGCAATAAAGATGGCCGATCTTTCAAAACCAGAGATGATTGATGCTTTCCAGATCTATGCAAAGAGACTCTGGGGAAATATCGAGACCGATGACAATCTGGCGTACAAAGCTGGAATGTTCTGTTGTAATAGGATTGAGAGTTTTGGAAAAGAAGCCATAAAACTGGCCAAAGAGAAGGGGCTTAAAGTTGCCGTAACAGTTCCATCGCCATATTCACCTGACAGGGCGATAGTTCCATACCTTTTGTTGAAAGAATTTGACAGGGTGACAGTTATTCCTCCGGCTTTTTCATCAGACCAGATGGGTTTTTATGCCGGTTTTAAGGATGCTGGAATTATCGGGCGTGGTGTCTATATCTATGTGTCTGATGAGAAAACTTCCAGGGCATATATTGCCGGGGTCAGGGAAAGCGGGTTTTTGCTTGGGACCTCTGTTTCTGAAAACAGGCCTCTGTCTCTTCCAGACAAACCAGTGACAGCCAAAACCGATTTTGTGCAGATAATTACTGACAGCTCTGTATGGGCGCCACAGTTTGACATCCAGAACCAACATCCGGACTGGGTATTGCAACTGGCACAGAATGGTTATTTTTGTAGGCCCTCCCAGATGCAGGATTTTATTGAAGCCAAAGAGGTTTTTATTGATGAAACAACGACATTTCTGACAGAGGATGATCTTTCAACTATAAAAAATTGGATAGAAAAAGGTGGCAATATCCTCTTCAGGCTGGGTGATGGAAGATTTAAAAATGAGGTTTGGTGGGGATCAAGAACCTCTCTTGGTAGAATTGTGGCCAGAGAGTTTGGTCTCCATGAAGTGGGGCTTGGGAAGGTTTATAAAGCTGGTTCCGGCCACATCATGCTTTATGATGGGGATGTTTCAACTGGCGCTGCATTGTTCTTTAATGAACTCAAAGAGGATGCCCCAAAACCATCATGCCAATATTGCGAAGCTGAAAAAGACCAAGTAGAAGCATGTTTTTCATGGTCTAAAGTAGAACAAGCCGGGGAGTTCCCAAAAAATGATTATCCGATAACTGTCCCGATTGCAGATCTAAAGCCGCCGAAGATATTTGTTTCAACTTGTGCTGTACCATGGATTGAAAAAACCGATTCAAAGGTGAGGATGCTTTGCCAGGGACCAAAAGGTCTCTGCGCCTCGGTTGCAATTGCTTTGGGTGGCGCCCCGCTCTCGTCTTCTTCAAGCACGCCGTTCTCCTTCACGGTAAAGGGTGGGATAACAACCATATCTTTCGTCTGTTCCGGTGGTGGTGATGCTTTTATTTTTGATCTGAGTGAGTTCCTTGATCTGGAAGTCAAGCAGGCCACCGTTTATCCGATAAAACCCAACGAAGGTGAGGCGGTTACGGTTGATGCCTATGTAGAAAATAAGTCACAGATTCCTTCCGGCCCATTTACCGTCGCTTTTTACTGGAACACAAAAGACAGGCAAAACCTGTTCAAAAGAGTGCAACTGGATGGCCTACAGCCAAAAACAGGGAAAAGCATCTCTTTCCTGGCACCGCTCCCGCAAGGTTCTGGCGATATGGTGCTGATTGCAAGCATTGAGTCCGAGGGTGAAGTACAGCTTGAGAACAATACAAAGTCGTTCCCCTTCAATGTTGTCCCGAGGACAAAGTACAAAACTATTGTGATGCAGGTGGGGAGTTACACTGCAACGGTTGATGGTGAAGCGACACAAATTACATCGCCACCCATCCAGTTGAAAAATGGAAGGGTCATGGTTCCGTTTAGATTCCTTGCCGAATCCCTGGGGGCTACAGTAGCCTGGGATGGCGATACCAAAATGGTCACCTTCACAAAAGGCAAGCTTGTCATTTTCCTTTGGGTTGGCAGGGATTATGCAATATCAGGTGGAACAATGGTCCAGCTTGATGCACCCCCAATGATCCAAGGAGGCAGGACTTATATTCCAGTGAGGTTTGTTTCAGAACAGCTTGGTGCCCAGGTCATCTGGGATGGCAAGAACAGGATAGTAACAGTTAAACTGAAGATGGATTAGGGCCCGATAATTATCTGGATGGCCTGGCGGTTTGAGAATTCAACCCCGACCATCATGCCCGTCTTCAGGTCTTCTGGCGAGCCAGGTTCTTCTTCAGTATCATGTTGGATAATTCTTATTGCAGTTTTTGGGGTAACTAGCAGTGTTGGCCCATCTTTAAATGTGATCTGAATCCCATTTTGGGTGTGAGTCAACGATTCGATTTGAAATTTGGGGAGCTTTTTAATATCGCCTTGCCCCATGCCCATACCACCCATGCCCTTTGGCATCTTGACGACCTTTGTTGCCACAATCTTGCCGTTTATTTTAAATACGATTGCGACAACTTTGTCCCCCACATTGATTTCATTCCGTGAGCAGGAGCCTCTCCCTTTCCCGGCGCACTCGCACTCGGTTGAAGATGTTATGTTTATTTGTTTACCGTTTATGACAATAAAGGACCCGGTTTTTTCTGATATCTCTCCCCTTACTTCCTCGGGTGGCTGTGGTTTATCGGCATGTGCAATATGCAGGGCCTGGTTTTTGTATTCCAGAACCCACAGGGTGTTTCCGGGCCTCATTTCTTGGAATATTTCTTGAGATGGTATCTGGATGCCATCGAAGTCAGATGCCAAGGTTTCTGGTATGAGTTGAACTATTTTTTCTGCGAGAGTTTCATCCGCGCACAGCAATCGCATGTTTCTAAAATCATCTTTTATCATCCAGAGTTTCTTGATTGAGAATCCTGTGTTTGGAATGAGGATGGCTGTCGAAACTCCATTTTTTGTCGACACCGTCAATTTCGTGTTTTTCGCAATCCTTGAAAGTATCTTTGGATGCAAGGCAAATTCGTTTCCATTAAACTTTACAGTTACCAGGGTATTTTGGTTGATCAGGAACTGGCCTACATCTGTTGTTATCTTTGTCCCGCTGATGCTTTTGAGTGTTGTTTCAAAAGTCGAATTCAGGTAATCGGGGGTGCCAGACTGGTTCTTGTTGCCAGTACCGGTTTTTTTGGATGTATCTTTTGTTCCGCTATTTGCAGGAGATTTTGGTGTTGATTTGTTTTCTCCAGTTTTGTTCCCACTGCTTGGTGTTTGAGTATTGTTGCCGCCATCTTTGGGATTTTTCGGTTGTGATTGCCCGTTTTTGTTTTCATCCATTGGTGCAACAAAACGTGCTATCATTCTGGGGCCAAACCTTAGCCCCCTGACCCTTATTGGCATTCCCTTGCCTATTTCGCCCATCATTGCGGTCTCGCCTTCGATGAATCTTACTTGCATCGGGCCTTGGGGAGTTTGGACTGTGGCAATTCCTTCTCTGATATCTGCTATGTTGCCAGTTGTTTCAAAGTACTCGTTTGGGCAGTGCCCTGGCATGATGATGGGCCTTGGTCCTGGTGCGCCATGTTTCATCTCAAAGCGCATTCTTGCACATCCCATCATTTTGACTTCTTCCCAGGACATGGGGTTTCCACTCTGGTCTACAGGAAGTGCGTCTTGCGGCACTGGTATTGGCCCGCCAAAATTCATTGGAACTATTGTATGGTCAAGTACTTCTGCGTTGATCTCAAGTTCTGAAGCATCGAGAATCATTCGTTTTCTCTCGATTATTGGGGAAGCTATTGCCGGATCTACCGAAAAAACTGATACTCCGAGGTGGTTTGCTATTCTTCCCCAGCCCCATGGAGCAAGCCTTAGCCCAACAATATTGTCAAATTCGGTGTTTGTATTGTTTTTGATATATGTGGCAATGAGTATGTCTTTGTCTGTGAGGCCTTTGTCTCTCAGGTCCCAATACTGCTCGCCCGTTAGACCAGCATCCTGAATTGCCTTGTCAATTGCTACGGTTTTGTATATTCCTCCGGACTGTTCATCCTGGTAGATTGATTCGAGGTCATTTGCGGCACTGTTGATCATGTTGGAGCTAATGTAGTTAATGAGATTGCCCTCGGCTCCGAAAACTGGGGTAAAGACACCCGCAAGAAGGATTGCCAGGCATGCCGCAATGCCAATTGCTGGTTTGAGAAGAAAAGAGAATTTCCTGTGTTTTTTGGATGACTGGGCTTCCTTGAGTATTTTCCCCCACAACATTGCTGGCGGGTTGAGAGAAGAAGCCTGTGATTCAAGGTGTTTGGCTACTTTTTCAGTGAGTGCTTTGAATGCTTCAAATTCTTTTTTGCACTCCCCGCAGTCGGCAAGGTGTTTTTCAAAAGTCTCGCGCCTACCTCTTGGCAGTGACCCTTCCAGATACTCGATAAACTCTTCTCTAATTTTCTTACAGTCCATTTTTGCCCCTCTGGGCCGTTGTGCTTAGTGTTTCGAGAGCCGTGTACAACCTGGCTTTAACGGCGCTTTCGCCTATTCCCAGGCCGTCTGCTATCTCTCTTATCTTAAGCCCTTCATAATATTTCATTACGACAACTTGCCG
Source organism: Caldisericia bacterium (assembly GCA_017992555.1). Taxonomy (GTDB): domain Bacteria; phylum Caldisericota; class Caldisericia; order JAAYUI01; family JAAYUI01; genus JAAYUI01. Next base: position 39,288 of record JAGOOK010000013.1, read on the forward strand.
CTGATTGTCAGTAAGGATTCCCATTGCATTCTGGAGCTCATAGGAAATGTCATCAGAAAGCTGTCTGTCTCTGTATGAGTCCATCTCCTCGGCCGGAGTATAACCAGTTTCTGCCAGCTCCTCGATGCTTTCAGTTCTCTCTTCCTGTGCCCTTCTGTAGCTTATGATCTCGTTGCTTATGACCCGTGAGAGCCATGGTTTGAAGGGTCTTGAAGGGTCATATTTTGATGCAAATCTCCATATTTTAAGGAAGATGTCCTGGGCGAGCTCTTCAGCCTTGCCATTGTCGTGCAGTTGCATTGCCGCAACCTTGAAAATGTATGCGCCAAACTCGTCGTAGAGGCACCTGAAAGCGTCCTCATCGCCTTTTGCTATCCTTTTCATGAGGCTGGCGGCATCAAATTCTTGCATTATGGTTTATTTTTGGTTTTGGGACTTTCCTTACGAGGCATTGTTGGTTAAAGCCTTGAGAGCGCTTCTTCGACAAGCCGTTTTACCGTTTCGGCCTGTGCTTTCCCACAAGAGGCCTTGAGCACTTGTCCGATAAAGAACCCTGAAAGGGCAGTTTTGCCCTGCTTGTATTGTTCGATCTGTTTCGGATTATTTTCGATTACCTGCCTGACAAGTTCGATGATTGCGGATTCATCCTCTATTACTATCAGATTGCGTTCCTTTGCGATCTCTTCTGGACTAGAACCAGCAACAATATCGGGGATGATTGTTTTTGCTGACTGGTTTGTTATCTGGTTTGAATCTACCAGCTTCACCAGCTCTGAAAGGAGTTTCGGGGTCAGCTTTGTCTGGCCAAGCGAGAGCCCCTCTTTTGCAAAATAGCCCTGGATTTCCACTGTCAGGAAACTGCAGGTTTTTTTGGGGCTGGCGCCGTTTTTGACGCATTCCTCAAAAAACGCCGTTGTTTCTTTGTCTTGTGTCAGAACACCCGCGTCATATTGTGAAAGGCCATATTCCTTCTCGAATTTTTCTGCGATCTGGCCAGGCGTTTTTGGCATTTCCTGCCTGATTTTTTCGATTTGATCGGTGCTTGTGACCATTGGCGGAAGGTCTGGTTCCGGGAAGTACCTGTAGTCATTGAGCTCCTCTTTTGAGCGCATCCCCGCAGTTTCGCCTGTAGACTCGATAAAGTGCCTTGTTTCGGCAGTTACCTGCCCGCCCTGGGCAATGAGGTCTCTCTGGCGTTTTGCCTCAAATTCGAGTGCTCTTCTTGCTGACCTGAAGGAATTGAGATTTTTTACTTCCACCTTTGTGCCGAAAGACCCATCCGGATTTTTTATCGACACGTTTACATCGCACCTGAGTGCACCCTCTTCCATATTGCCGGTTGAAATGCCAATGAACCGGACGAGATTTCTCAGGGCAAAAAGGTATGCCTGGGCCTCTTCGGGGGTTTCAATGCATGGCTCTGTAACAATCTCTGCGAGCGGGGTGCCACACCTGTTATAATCAACCAGAGACGAGGACGATTTTGTTATGTCCCCTGAATGGAACATTTTTCCAGCGTCTTCTTCAAGGTGGATTCTCGTTATGTCGACCTTTTTTTTGCCTTTTCCAAACGGGAACTCAAGGAATCCTTTTTGCCCCAGAGGTGTGGCGTACTGGGTTATCTGATAGCCCTTTGGAAGGTCCGGATAGAAATAGTTTTTTCGGTAATATGGTGCCACTTCGTTTATTTTGCAGTTTAGCGCGAGGGCAAGCTGGAGGCCCATTTCAGAGGCTTTTTCGTTGACCGTTGGCAGGGTCCCTGGCAGTCCAAGGCAGACCGGGCACACATTTGTGTTTGGCTCGTCGCCAAATGAATTCTTGCAACCGCAAAACATCTTTGTCGCAGACAAAAGTTGCACATGGACTTCGATTCCTATTACAAGATCAGACATTGCCACTCCTGAGGTTTTCAATGAGTTTTTTTCGTCTTTTTGCCAAATCGGTAATAATTTGTCTGTATTCACTGGCCAGCCCGTCATTGACGAGCGAGACCGTAAGTGTTTCAGTCCAGGAAAGCAAAAGAAATATTAACCCTGCCCCGATACACCCCAAACTTAGCATGCCAAGGTAACCGTTTCCACTGAATGCAAGGATGATCCCTGCAAGTACCAGAAGAAGCCCCCAAAGTCTCTTCGGGGTTATTGCAAAACCTGATCTTCTGACCTTTTTCATGGACAGCCTGTGTTCGGCCATGAGATCGTCTATTCCCCTGATTTCTTCTATGATTTTCTTCTCTCTTTCGTTTGCACAGGTCTCACAAACGGGATAAGGTGATGGTTTTTTACATCTGCAGCATTTCATTGTCGTCAAACCTCTTCAACCTTGCCTGCAAGCATTGCAAGCGAGTCATCAGAGAACGCCGGCCCTGAAAGCTGCATCCCGATTGGCCTTCCTTTGTCATCTTTGCCAAATGGGAACGTCACTGCTGGGATACCCGCCAGACCCTGCGGGATTGTTAGAAGGTCACAGGTATGCATTTTAAGCGGGTCCTGGATAGAGCCGATCTCGAAGGCAGTTGTCGGTGTTGTTGGCGTCAGGATGGCGTTTGCTTTTGATAACGCAGAGTATAGTTCACTCGCTATCTTTGCCCTCATTTTGCATGCCTGGAGGTAGTAGGCATCGTAGAAACCCTCGGATAGCGCATAAGTTCCAATCAGTATCCTTCTCTTGACCTCGGCACCAAAACCATCCGATCTGGTTTTTTTGTATTGATTTCCAAGCTCTGGATCTTCAACCTGGAGGCCGTATCTTACACCATCAAACCTTGAGAGGTTGGCGCTGCATTCAGATGGCGTTATTAGCTGGTAGGTTGCCACTGAATGCTTGAGGTTTGGTATGGAAACCTCGATGAATCTTGCCCCGATTTCCTCAAGCCTTTTCTTGCATTCCTGGAGCATGGCCATGATTTCGGGGTCTATGTCTAGCTCAAAAAGCTCTTTGGGGATGCCGATTATAGGTTTTTCCGGCAATTCCACTGGCGACCACTCTACGCTTGTTGAGTCCTTTTCGTCCAACCCACGCATGGCCTTCAAAACAGTGAGTGTGTCAATGGAGTTTTTTGCCATTGGCCCTATCTGGTCAATCGAGGACGCAAAGGCAACTAGGCCGTACCTGCTCACCGTGCCATAGGTCGGCCTTATTGCAGACAACCCGCAGAATGCGGCCGGTTGTCGTACTGAACCGCCTGTGTCCGATCCAAGCGAGAAAATTGAGTAACCTGCGGCAACAGCCGCAGAGGAGCCAGATGAAGAACCACCAGGAACAAGTTTTTTGTCAAGTGGATTATGGGTTGGCCCAAAAGCCGAGTATTCACCAGATGACCCCATTGCAAACTCATCCATATTTGTCTTGCATACGGCAATAGCACCGGCGTTTGCGAGCCTGCTGGTTGTTGTCGATTCAAAAAGACTCCTGTATTCTCCAAGAATTTTGGAGCCGCAAGTGAGTCTCTCTCCTTTGACGCAGATGTTGTCTTTTACAGCATAGGGTATGCAGGAGAGTGGTTTTGATTCGTCAAAAACAGTTTTTCTGGCAGTTTCTTTTGCCTTCTCGAACATGGGGGTTATTACCGCATTGAGATCGTGTTCCTGGCTTTTCCAGTTTTTTTCGCATTCCTCAACAAGTTCAATAGGTGAAATTGATTTTGATTTGAGAAGATTTCTGGCTTCTGATATGTTCATGGCTCACCGGATATGATTTTTGGAACAATATAAAAAGTTCCGTCTGTTTTTGGTGCCTGCGAGAGTGCATCACTTTTTTTGATACCTTCTGATGGCTTATCTTTCCTGTGTTTGAGAATGCACCACTTTGGCAATACCATTGGCTCGCAGTTCTTCAGGTCAATGTTTCTGATTTGTGAAAAACTTTCAACAAGCCTTTCAATATCTTTTTCGAGGCCATCTGATTTCGCATGGTCGAGTTTTGATAGCTCAAAAATCCTTTTGAGGTCTTTATTTTCAACAAGCATCTTGCCTCCTGGAGGGGAAATTATAGCCAGTATTTGCCAATTCTCCAGTGTACTTGACAAATGTCGTTTGGGGCAATACTTATTTCAGGTAGAACAAATGGAAAACGAAATCTCCTTGATAAAGCCCTTAAGAGCCAAGAACTTGCCAATCGTGGCCTTCATTGGAAGACCGTCGGTTGGCAAGTCCACGATATTCAACAGAATCCTCAGAAAAGCGAGGACCATCACTGATCAGGCAATGGGTGTGACCCGCGACAGAATCATGGAGGATTTTACCTGGAACGGTGTTGATTTTACACTCATGGACACTGGCGGGATAGCACCGGAGGCCTCTACAATCCAAAGGCAGGTTTCCCTTCAATCTGAGATGGCAATCGGCATTGCCGATGTCATTGTCTTCATGGTGGACTCCAAGATTGGCCCAACCAAAGAAGACATCTATGTCGCCAAAATACTGAGAAAGTCAACTAAAAAGATCATTCTTGTTGCAAACAAGGCTGACAATAAAGACTGGACCGATTTCAATTTTAACCAGCTTGGTTTTGGTGATCCGTTTACAGTGTCTGCAACCTCTGGCAGGAATGTTGCCGAACTCCTGGATCTGATGGTCGAAAGTATTGGCAAGGCAATCGAGGAAGAACAACAGGAGCAACAGGAAGAAGAATTGCCACCAAGAAGAATTGCAATAGCAGGAAGACCTAACGTCGGCAAATCATCGCTCCTGAACGCATTCTTGGGTGAAAAGAGAACCACTGTCTCTGATGTTCCTGGGACAACCAGAGATGCTGTGGACACACTTATCGAATATGATGGCACTAAATATATCCTCGTAGACACGGCAGGAATCAAGAAGCGCTACAAATATGATGAACAGCTTGACTATGTGACCATCAAGAGGTCAGAACAGGCCATCCACAGGAGCGATCTTGTGATTTTGGTCATTGATGGTTCAGTTGGCGCCACATCAGATGACCAGCATCTTGCAAGGTATATTGCAGATGAGGGGAAGGCATGCGTGGTGGTTGTAAACAAAATTGATCTGGTTGAAGACAAAAAGGCACTTGAGGACAATTTGTCGCACCAGCTTAGGTTTATTGACTATGCCAAACGTGTAAACGTGTCTGCGTTAACCGGTAAAAATATCATAAAAATTTTCCCCCACATCGTTGCAGCATTAAAGAGTTACAACGATAGGATAACCACTGGCAGATTGAACAGATGGTTGGCCCAGGTCACGGACAAACAACCCCCAAACGTCCATAAAGGGAAAGTTTTGAAAATTTATT
>JAGOOK010000042.1 GCA_017992555.1 Caldisericia bacterium
CACGGACCTGTCTTCACATATACTCAAATCAAGCACCTTGAGGAGGCCCTATGAGCAAACCCAGGATAGCTTTTTTTGACTTTTCATGCTGCGAAGGCTGCCAGCTCCAGGTCCTGAATTGCGAAGACGAGCTCCTTGATCTTCTCGCCCTTGTAGACATTGTTCAGTTTCGTGAGGCAATGACAGAGGCAGACTGGAACTTTGATATTGCGTTCGTCGAAGGTTCCATAACCAGGGAACAGGACGAGCCAAGGCTCAAAAAAATCAGGGAAGCAGCAAAACTCGTCATTGCAATCGGCGCTTGCTCAGGAATGGCTGGAATCAACGCCATCAGGAACGCAATGCCGGTCGACAAGGCAAAAGAGATTGTCTATGGCAACAAGAAAGATGCTTTTGAATCTACCTTTGCCCGTCCGATTGACACGGTGATCAAGGTTGATGGCTACATTCCAGGCTGTCCGATTGACCGCAAAGACTTCCTGCGCACAGTCCAGGCACTGCTTGTTGGCAAAAAGCCGCCGGACCATGACTATCCAGTCTGTCAGGAGTGCAGGCTCAGGGAAAACGAGTGTCTTCTCACAGTCGGCATTCCATGCATGGGCCCAATTACAAGGGGCGGCTGCGATGCAATCGAACCAACCTTCGGCTCACCCTGCATCGGATGCAGAGGTCTTGTTTCAGAAGCCAATATCGAGTCATGCAAGCAGATGCTTGAAAAACACGGCCTTACAATAGAAGACATCAGCAAATACATGACTATTTTCAATTCCTTCCAAAAGGAGGAAAAACATGCCTGATCATGACATCCATGTTCATTATGTGACCAGGGTCGAAGGCCATGGCGACATCGTCTGCAAGACAAACAACGGTGTTGTTGAGAAAGCCGAATTCAATGTTGTCGAAGCCCCAAGGTTCTTTGAGGCCGCCTGCGTTGGAAGGGCCCACTATGAAATAAAAGACATTGTCACAAGAATCTGCGGCATCTGTGCCTGCGGACATGCCCTCGCCTCCCTCAGGGCAAGCGAAGCTGCAATGTCCATCGAGCCATCAGAACAGACCGTTGACCTTCGCAAGATCGTCCTCCACGGTGAAACCATCCAGTCTCATTTCCTCCACACATACTTCCTTGCCGCACCGGACTTCCTTGGTGTTGGCTCGGTAATTCCGCTTGCCTCGTCCCACAAAGACGTCGTTGTCCGCGCCCTCAAGCTCAAAAAACTTGGCAATGATATTAGCGAGACAATCGTTGGAAGGCACGTTCACCCAATAACCCTCAAAATCAATGGCTTCTCAAAACTCCCGGACCCAGACGCGCTGAAAGCAATCCAGAAGCGTGTTATTGAGGCATTGCCAGATATTGAGGCTACTGTAGACCTCTTCTCGACCATCAAGGTCCCAGAACTCTACAGGGAAACCGAGTACATCTCCCTTGGACCAACTGGCGGAGACAAAGAGTATCCATTCTATGATGGTGACATCATCTCTTCCCTTGGCCAGTCATACAGGCCATCCAACTACCAACAGGTCTGCAATGAAGAAGTTGATCCAAAACACACTGCAAAGCTTTGCAGGCACAAAGCCCCATCATACCAGGTTGGTGCCCTCGCAAGGTTCAACAACAACTATAATCTTTTGAGGCCAGAGGCCAAAAAAGTTGCAGAAAAGCTAAATCTTAAGGCCCCGAACCACAACCCGTACAATATCACAATGGCCCAGGTTGTCGAAGCTGTACACGTTGCATACGACCTCATTGATCTTATCGACAAAGTGCTCACAAAGGGAATCAAGGAAGAGAACAACAAGTACCAGCCAAAGGCAGGAACAGGCGCCGGCGCTGTTGAAGTCCCAAGGGGAATCCTCTTCCACAGCTACAAATACGATTCCAATGGAATCTGCCAGTGGGCTGACTGCGTCATACCAACAACTCAGAACGTCCGCAACATCAATGAAGACATGAAAACTCTCGTTCCAACCATCATCGGAAAATCACAAGAGGAAGTTTCCCTTCTTCTGCAGATGCTCCTCAGGGCATACGACCCATGCATCTCCTGCTCCACCCATCTTATCAATGTGAGGTTTGAGTAAGTGAATACTCTCGTGGTCGGGCTCGGAAACACCCTTCTGGGTGATGAGGGGGTTGGTGTCCATATTGTCAATATTCTCAAGGACCAGCCCCTTCCTCAAAGCGTCGTCCTAAAAGACGGCGGGGTTTCAGGCTTTGATATTCTCCCTGATATTCTGGAGTCCGACCGCGTTGTTATTATCGATGCCGCCAAGATGGGGCTTGTTCCAGGTTCTGTGAGGTCTTTTACTCTCGACAATGTCCAGATGCCTGACAGCCCCGAGTTCTCCCTCCATGACCTTGGTCTCCCGCAGGTGCTAAAGCTGGGTTCCACCATCTCCAGCCTCCCACCGATGCTGCTTATCGGGATCGAACCCAAAAAAATCGCCCCTGGTGCTTCACTCTCCGAAGAGGTCACAGGCCAGATGGAGAACATCCTTGAGTATGTTTATTCCGCCATTCTCGACTTCACCAAGGAGGTAGTCAATTGAAGAAGATACTTATTATTGATGATGACACCGATATGGTCGAGGCGATGAGGATCGCCTTGGAGGCCGTTGGTTACAAAGTTTCTTCCGCCCCCAATGGCACACAGGGACTCAAGACCCTTCTTGAGTTCGCCCCTGACCTTATCATCCTCGATGTCATGATGGACACTGACACTGAAGGTTTCAATGTTGCTTGGGCCATCAGGTCAGACGAGGATTCCTCCGTCTACAAGAAATTCAAAAACATTCCAATCCTGATGGTCACATCTGTCTCGTCAGAGAAGAAGATGAAATTCGATCCAAAGAAAGACCAGGAGTTTCTTCCGGTCAACGATTTCATCGAAAAACCAATCAGGCCACAGCAACTGCTTCAAAAGGTGTCACAGTACTTAGGCTAAAGTGCCAAAAGAACAATTCCAAAGGTTTGACCTAAGGGAATGTTCTCAGTTTCTCTCAGGGAGCGATGCCCTGATAAATCTTCGCTGGATTGCGGCAGGGGCCCTTTTCATAGCTTCTGCCGCAATATGGTTTTTCTTACCCAGTTTGTGGCCATTCCCGCTCTTAATAATTTCAGCTCTTATTGTATTTTTTAATATTTTTCTCATTTATCTGAGGTCTTCTTGCCCGGATGGGAACAGGTTTTTCATACTTCAAGTTGCTTGCGACTGGATTTTCCTTTTCCTTGTGTGTTTTTGGACTGGTTCTATTTCAAGTCCTGCTGTGTTTTTATTCCCGATCTATTCCATTCTTGTAGGTTTTTTTCTGCCAAAAAAACCCGCATATCTAATTGCAGGTTTTGGCTCTCTCCTCATCGGGTTTCTCTCTTTGTGGGCCACATCATCTCCACTGGCCTATGTTATTGGTCAAGCATTTTTCTACATAATAGTTTTATTTTTCTGCACAACCATTGGCATCTGGGCATCAGGACAGCTCAGGGAACAGCTCGATCTTTCAGATTTTTTGCGCAAGTCACTTGAAAAAGAAAACAGCAGGCTTGGCCAGGTGTATAAATCAGCACTCACAATGAACTCTGGCCTTGACCTTCCGAATGTGCTTGCGATCATAACAAAATGCTTCAATGAAACGGGCCTTTCAAATGCCACAGTGATAAGGCTGCTGTCGGAAGACGGGCTGACCCTTAATATTGCCAGTGCTGAAGGTGTCTCATCAGAGTATGCCCAAAGGGGTTCTGTTGCCCTGAAAGATGACGAGATTGACTCCGAGGCAATCAAATGCAAATGCCCTGTTTTTGTGAGTGATGTGGCAAAAGACGAGAGGTTTCTTTACAAGTCAGAGGCAGAGCGTGAAAATCTCAGGTCTCTGCTGTGCATCCCTTTGTTTAGCAATGAAAGAACCATTGGCATTATACGGTGTTATACTTCAGATTATCATGAGTTTTCTGATGAAGATGTCGAATTTTTGAGTCTTCTTGCTGCCCAGGCAAGCCTTGCCATTTCAAATGCGCTCTCTTATGACAAGATGGTCAAACTCGACAATTCCAGGAACGCTTTTATAAGGATGGCCACTCACGAATTGAGGGCGCCCATGGCGGCTGTTCAGTCCGTTCTGCAGATAATTCTGGACGGATATGTCGGTGATGTGCCGGAAAACCAGAAGCAGCTACTTTCCAGGTCAAATAACAGGATAACCCAGCTCCTGAGGCTGGTTTCAGAGCTCCTTGAGCTTGAGAAGACAACAAAAACTCAAGACAACTTTGAGCCGATAAACCTGAAGGAGTTCCTCTCAAGGGTCATTTCAGAAATAGCCCCAAAAGCTGACAATAAAAAAGTCAGGCTTAGAATGTTTACTTGTGGGGACAACGTAATCATAAAAGGTATCGAAGAAGCAATTTTCAGGATCTTTGAAAACTTAGTGGACAATGCTGTGAAATACACTCACAGTGGTGGCCAGGTGACGATCAGGCTTCTTGAGGATGATGGTACGGCAACAATTCAGATCGTCGATAATGGCATTGGGATTCCAGCTGAGTCAATACCAAAGCTCTTCTCCGAGTTCTACAGGGCCCCAAATGCAAAACAAGAACAAGTACAAGGCACTGGTCTTGGTTTATCAATAGTCAAGAAATTTGTCATCATGCACGGCGGGAGCATATCGGTATCTTCACAGATAGACGTCGGAACAACTTTTACTGTAACACTCCCCAAAGAGCCTCAGCTCACAATATAATAAAATTCCGATTCAATCAGGTGCGAACCGCTTGACATTGTACAAATGTTATTTTAGGATAAACTTACTTGTTAATAGGAGGTAATATGCGTCACTTACCACGTGGAATGCCCCTTTATGAGGATTTGCCAACGGTTTTTCTCAACTGGGAGGAAATGGCACAAAAACTCAGAAGTGACCATTTCTCCGGATATATTAATGTTTCCAGCGATTCAAAAACAGGACTTATTCTCTTTAGGGAAGGGCGCGTCACCGGTTCCTTGTTCTCGTCTGAAGCAGAAGATATTTCAAGAGGCCAGGACGCACTGACAAAAACAACGCTTGCCATTCAGGAGAGAAAAGGTGTTCTGTCTATATACCAAACCTCTGCAGATGTCTGCACGATGGTTGAATGGTATTTTGAAGGCAATCAGCTCTATTCGCCAATGGAATCCTACTTCATTGATTTCCCCAAGTTCATGGAAACCCTTGGTGAAAAAAAGCTGAATGGCCTTGTAAGAATACAGTCAGGCGATTTTTCCGAATTCATCTATATGGATTCTGGTTCAGTGAGGGGCCACTTTGTTGATGGTCACCCAGAGCTCCAACCAGCCTCCGAACGTCTCAATGAAATACTCTCCAAAAAAGGTGCATCAGTTGAGATTTTTAAAAGCTCGAGTGGCTCTCAACAAAATCTGGAGCAGGTTTTGACTGTTGTCTCAAAAGTTGTCGAACCAAAACCAGCTCCCAAGATAGAAACACCGCCTCCACCAAAGCAGGCCACACCTGTCATAGAGACAAGGAAGCCGGAAGCTCCAAAACCAGAACCTGTTGTTTCTGCCACCCCAAAGGTGGAAGAGACCCCACCAAAAGTCGAGTACAAACCACCCCAAGCTCCAGCAGCAACTCCCACCCCTGCCCCTGTGGAACCACCAGTAAAAAAAGTTGAGCCGCCACCAACACCATCAGGAAGGCCAAGGCTTGATTTCTCCAATGAGGACATAGACCCGTTCAGGCCACATGGCGAGTTTGATGACGAGGTAAAAAAACCACCCCAACACGAAGAACCACCAAAAACATCCTCTTTTGCTGCTACCCAGCCACCTTCACAACAGCCACAAAATATTATGGATCCACCAACCACACGCATTCCAGTCAAACCACCAACCCCGTCCCCATCTTCACCGCAGGCGACTGTTGTAACAGGTCCTTCGGGCAAGGTGGCTTTTTTGCTTGACGGCATAAAAAAGGTTGCCCAAAGCAATGTTGGAGAGGACATCATTCCATGGCTTGATGGCCAGATATCCAGGATGCAGCAGATTCAACCCAATCTTGGAAAAAGAGACCTCCTGCTGCTGGTTGACGAGATTGAAAGATATGTAAGGACTGTCAGACAAAACCCTGCAAAGGCAATGAAACTTGCCTCCCAGCTCCGCCATATTATTGATAGCTTTGCAGCAAATCTTGGGTAGTTCCGAAACAAACAAAGAGCCCGGTTTCTAGCTGGGCTCTTTTTATTTCTCAGGTTCTTCCTGAGTGTTCTCTTTGGGTATCATTGACTCATCAACGCCAATTCCAAGATTCTCAATTATTTGCTCAATTCTGTCGACAGCAATCACTATCGGGAGGTTCTTGCCTACCTCTTCCTGAGAGGCTTCGACCGATTCCATTTCATGGGTTGTATCTTTGAGCAACATGTCGAGATAGTCCCATTTGTTTTCTTTCGGAATAAATATCTTGTCAATACCTTTCCCGTATGTTGCCTCAACCTTCTCCTTTATTCCGCCAACTGGCATCACTTTTCCATGCATAGATATTTCACCAGTCATGGTGACATTTTTTGGTATCTTCTTGCCAGTGAATGCGGAGATCATGGAGCAGGCAAGGGCAACTCCGGCTGAAGGGCCATCGTATTTTGGGAGCCAGCCAGGAACATCAACGTGTATGTCCATATCAGGATTTTGCACAAGGCCATGGTTTTCAAGGTGCTTTTTGAAGAAAGCATAAGCCACTTCAATGCTGTTTTGGAAGGACTCGCCAAGGTTACCAGTCACAAGTAATCCGCCTCCGCCTGGAATATAGGAGACTTCAAGTGTTCCGAGGGACCCTCTTGAGAAAAGTCTCTCTGGTGGCCTTGCAGGATCAGGACTCCTAACTATCTGGGGAGCATATACAGCAAGAACCCTGCATTCTCCAGGGTTATCTGAATCCATCGCCACAAAATCTCTTTTTCTGAGTCTCCCTTGTATTGACGAGACAAGCGCCTGCGACTCATTCTTTCTGTTTGCCTCTTCATAAAGTTCGGCCAAATATTCCAGCGCTTCAGGTACTTTTTCTCCCATCACCCTGAGGTATTCGGCATACTTTATTGCAGAGGTCAGGAAGTCTTCTGAGGAGAAAAGTAGATTTTTGTAGAGTTGGTGGTATGACCTCGAAATCCAGAAATCACAAAGTATTGAAACGGTCTGGAATTTCTGGGCTGTATCGTTGAACTGTCTGATTGCATCGAGGTATTGGCGATTTATGTAGAAGACGTGACCAAGGTAGTAAGAAGCTTCCATATTCCTTGGATTAATAGATATAGCTTGCATAAAATATTTCATGGCTTGTTCAAGGGCATAATCAGATCCAATTATCTTTGCTTCCTTGAGATAAATTTTTGCAAGCATTGTGACAACTCTTGGATCAGATGGCAGGACAGCTCTTGCTCTTTCAAGCATTTCTTCTGCCTCTTCAACCCAACCATATTTTATTGCTATGTCTGAAGCCCTCATCATTGCCTCGACCGCTACATTCGGATCAATAACAGGCATATTGACGATTTTTCTGTATCTTTCGTAGGCTTCAATGTCGTTTTGCTCATCATCATTTATCTTTGCGACTTGGAACTGTGCAAAGACATGATCAGGTTTAATCTCCAGCGCTTTTATGTAGTATTGGTAGGCCCTCTCATCCTTGAATCCCTGCAATAGCAGACCCATCTGATAGTAGGCATCAGGGTTTGTTGGAACCTGAGTTATCAATCTTTGCATGCAGCTTATTGCGTTTTCCTTCAAAATTTTCTTTAGTTCCTCAAGCTTGCTCTTGTCGTCCGAAAGCGAAATCCCAACTCCACTTTCTACTGAGGATATGAGATCAGTATTTATCTGCGCAAGGAAAATGCTGAGATTTGGGCCATCACCCTGTGGATCAAGCCATGTTCTCATGACGTTTCTCGCAAGACCAATATTGTCAAAATAGCAACAGAGAGCATGTATTGTATTTATTACTGGCTTCTCTGCTTCTGACAGCAAAACGATGAGTTTTTCAAAAATCTCCTTGTTGTGAAGAGGGATCGTATATTCGAGGTGGAGGCGCATTATTTCAACAAAAATGAAGGGTTCAGTAATATTGGCCTTTATTGACGCATCGAGCACCTTGTGGATTGATTCTGCTGATGGCGCAAGTTTTGCCGACCCAAGGAAAAATACCCTGTAGGCCAGCATGTTGGAGGGGTCCTTTTTGAGGGACTGGGTTATGAGTTTCTGTGCCTCTTCCCAATTCTCTTTCTTCTCCCCTTTTGTTGCCATAGTCAGGGCTGCTATGGCTATTTCAGCATTTGGCTGGTCTTTTAAAACCTTCAAATCTTCTATTACTTTCAGGAGTTTCTCCTGATTGTCAGTAGTTGCATAAAGATCGCCTGCCATCCAGAGTGTTTCAACTGTCCGACCCTTGTCTTTCTCATAGCTTTCAATCTCTTCACTGGCTTTGTCAGGCTGGTCTTTTTCTTTAAAAATAAGCAGTTTGCGTCTCAGGTCTTGCAGGTCTTCCGGTTTGATGTCCAAAAGTATTTTTTCAAATTGTGCAGCTTTTTCCTTGTCTCCCATCTCTTTGTAGGAACGATATGATATTTCTGCAATTTTAAACGAGCCAGGAAACTTTTGCTGTATCTGGGCAAGGAAATTCAAAAGGGCCCCCCTGCCTTCGGGAAGCCCTTTAAGGAACTCGGCCAGGTCAATCGCCCGGCTGACATCCTGCTGATTTTCTTCAAAACGGCTCTCTAGTCTGCCAAGCAATCTCCACTGTTCTGCGTTCATTGTGTTATTTTCACCTTTATTATTTTGGCCTGTGCAATATCTTTTGGCTTTGATTTTTCTGTTGGATCAATATTGTATTTGTTCTTTTCACCCTGCTCCACCGTCTCAAGCTTTGCCAGCTCCTCCACAACATTTGCACCATCGATGATTTTGCCAAAAACCGTGTCTTTGCCATCCAGAGACTTCTGGTCAGAAAGGAGCACATAGAACTGGGTTTTTGACAAACCAGATCTTGTCACACTGCCCTTGCTGTCTTTTTCTTCCATGACAGGAGCACACACGGAATATTTTGCATGAGTAACTTCATTGCTTACATATTCTATTACATCATAGGCGCCAACACCCTGTGGTCTCTTGTCAGTTTCAGGATATCCACCCTGTATCTTCATGCCTGGCAGGATTTCGTGAAAATAGGAGTTATCATAAAGCCCTGCTTCGGCATTCTTTACAAAGTTGTTCACAACAGAAAGTGCATTGTCATAGTCCAGCTGTATTGTAAAGGACCCTTTTGTGGTTTCTACAACAGCCTTTGTCTTTTTCTCTTCTTCCTTTGTGGTGGTGCCATTTGAAGAGCATGAAGAAATGAGTATTGCAACCAAAACGACGACGGCCACTGCCGCAAGAGAAATGCCACCAATCGTGAAGATTTTCTTTCTGAGCA
>JAGOOK010000043.1 GCA_017992555.1 Caldisericia bacterium
TTGACCTTAATTTCGTTGATACTTGGAGACGTAGTGTATGCGCTTGTTGATCCGCGCATCACTTACTCGTGAGGTGAGATATGGCGACAAAAAATAAAAAGAAAAAAGTTACCGTCATAGATAATCCTAACGAGCAAGAGGTGCTCTCATCTTCTGAATATTCCTATATTGGAATGGTTTGGAGCAGGTTCAAGAGACACAAACTTGCTACTATTGGCCTTGTATTGTTAGTGTTTATGGCCCTTTTTGCGATTCTTGCCCCTGTATTTGAGTTGATAACTGGTTATCCAGTGGGACATTCCAGCCTCGCTGTAAAGATGCCTCCATTTTCAACCCCTGGTATTGTAGCAAAGGTTACTCACCCAGATTTTGGCAATCCGGAAAAGCCAATGGGTAGGGTTGATTTCTGGTTTGAAGTTACATCCAATAATGATCCTGAAAAAACTGGTTTCGCATCAGTTAAAGAATCAACTTTTAAGAATCCTGATTATAGGGATTTTTACGATTTCAACATGAAAGCTTACGGCAATACAAATGTTCTACTTACAAGCGATCAGGTTGTCGAAAAGCCGGATGGGTCAGCTGAGATAGTAAAAGGTGGTTATAGCGAGTTTTTTATAGAGAGGGCCAGAAACAAGAAAAGTATGCTCTCCGATCAAATTATCACTTATTCTCCAACCTTTGAGTCTGTTGATGCTAGTATCACTGAAGTTCCTGGTGGATATAGTGGCCCACGTGAAGTGGACATTAGTGAAGCACCAATGAATGTCTTTGGAACAGATGGACTTGGGCATGATGTCCTCGTAAGACTTTCTTATGGTGCCAGAATGACACTCATGATAGCTTTTGTTGTTGTCATACTTGAAACTCTAATTGGTATATTCCTTGGTGCTCTTGCCGGTTTCTACGGTGGTTTTATAGACGCCCTCATTATGAGAATCCTTGAGCTTTTGATGACAGTTCCAACACTTCCGATCTATATGGTTCTCTCAAGATTTATGGGTGGTGGAAGTGCCACTGGAATTATAATTATTCTTGCAGCTTTCGGCTGGACCGGAGTTGCCAGAATGACCAGGGGAATGTTCCTCTCGCTTCGCAATCAGGAATTTACTGAAGCTGCAAGAGCTATCGGTGCCAGCCCGATGAGGATAATGTTCAAACATCTGCTCCCTAACTCTCTTGCACCAATAATTGTTGGTATAACATTTAGCATTGGAGGAGTCATTCTTACTGAGTCAACGCTTTCCTTCCTCGGACTTGGCGTTAACAAAATCCTTACCCCAACGTGGGGAGGAATGCTTGATGAAGCCAACAAATACATACTTGATCAACCATGGCCGGCAATCTTCTCTGGTTTCCTTATTTTCCTTACAGTCTTGGCGGTCAACTTTATCGGAGACGGTCTCAGGGATGCTCTTGACCCGAGACTTAAGGTGTGAGGTGGGAAATGACATCTACTGAAGTAATTCTGGATATAAAAAATCTAAAAACATATTTTTACACCTCAGACGGTGTTGTTGCGGCTGTCGATGATGTAAGTTTTCAGCTGCATAAGGGTGAAACACTTGGAATTGTCGGTGAATCTGGTTGTGGTAAATCGCAGACGATGCTTTCAGTGATGAGGCTCATCCAGGAGCCACCAGGAAAAATCGTTGCAGGTGAGATATATTTTCACGACGAAAATCTTCTTAAAGTCCCACTACTCAAGATGAGGTCGCTTAGAGGTGCCGCCATCTCCATGATTTTCCAGGAACCAATGACCTCATTAAACCCAGTTTACCAGGTTGGTGACCAGATCGCTGAGTCGCTCACTCTACATCAGGGTCTTAGAGGGTGGGACTGGGGCTATAGATTAGTATCTTGGGGGCTTTTCTGGAAGTGGGTTTTCACCGGATTCCCAAGGGAAACAAAAAAACGCCTTTCAAGGCTAAAAGTTGAAACACCAGCCTGGCAACGCTCCGTTGAATTACTCAGGCTTGTTGGCATACCTGATCCAGAAAAAAGAGTTTTCAACTTCCCCCATGAAATGTCTGGAGGAATGCGTCAGCGTGTTATGATAGCCATGGCAATGGCCTGCAATCCGGAAATACTCATTGCAGATGAGGCAACGACCGCTCTTGATGTAACCATTCAAGCTCAAATTCTTGAACTCATGAAAGACCTGAAGCGCAGGTTTGGCATGGCAACAGTTCTTGTTACTCACAACCTCGCAGTGGTTGCTGAAATGGCAGACAACATTCTGGTCATGTATGCTGGAAAGATTGTGGAATATGGAACAGCGTCCCAGATATTCAGGCAACCAATGCACCCATATACTTGGGGACTTCTCCATTCAATACCAAGGGTTGATCAGCCAAAAACAGACCAGAAACTCCCAACGATCGAGGGCATGGTACCAAACCCATACAATCTCCCGGTAGGTTGCAAATTCCATCCAAGATGTTTCAAGGCAACATCTGTTTGTAAAGAGCAGGAGCCACCGCTCGAAAAGACGGCGGATGGAAGACAGATAAGATGTTGGCACAGAATAACCGAAGGAGGCAATTGATATGAATAGCTTAAAGCCCCTTCTTGAAGTCAAAGGACTTAAGAAGCATTTCCCGATAACTGGTGGACTCTTGGGTAGAACAGTCGGTTATGTTAAGGCTGTCGATGGTGTCACTTTCAATATCATGGATGGAGAAACACTCTCGCTAGTTGGCGAGTCTGGCTCGGGAAAAACTACAACCGGAAAGGCCATACTCAGGCTTAACAAACCAACGGCCGGATCAGTAGTGTTCGAAGGCGAAGATATCCTTGGAATGAAAGGTGAAAAAATGAGGAGGATGAGACGTGAAATGCAGATCATCTTCCAGGATCCATATGGATCACTCAACCCAAGACTTCCTGTCGGTGAGATCATTGGAGAGCCTCTCGTTGTCCATAATCTTGCCTCCCGCAAGGAAAGGGAAGAACAGGTAATGGAGATAATGGAAACAGTAGGCCTCAGACCCGAATACCTACACCGTTATCCTCACGAGTTCTCTGGTGGTCAGAGGCAACGTATTGGTATTGCCAGGGCGCTTATCCTTCAGCCAAAATTCATAGTTTGTGATGAACCAGTCTCAGCGCTTGACGTTTCAATCCAGTCACAGGTAATCAACCTCCTCCAGGAGCTGCAGTCCAAATTCAAACTCACATATCTTTTTGTTGCCCATGATATGGCAGTTGTAAGACACATGTCGGACAGAATCGCCGTCATGTATCTTGGAAAGATAGTCGAACTAGCTTCTGGTGAAGAACTGTTCAAACACCCGCTTCATCCTTATACAAGAGCTCTTCTCGAAGCAGTTCCGGTACCAGATCCCGAGAAGCGTAAGGAGAGGAGCCTTCTTGAAGGAGATATACCATCACCGATCAATCCTCCGAGTGGCTGCCGTTTCCATACAAGGTGCAAGTTCTACGCGCAAAACAAATTCCCGTGTGAGCAGGGTGACTATGAACTGGTGGACATTGGCAACGGGCACTTTACTGCCTGCCCGTATGTCAGAGACTAAGAAGTAGTGAAGGAGGAAGCCTGTGAAAAGATTCTCTTCTATCGTAGCACCGTTTGTTGTCGCACTTGTGGCGCTTGCCGGTTGTGGCACCAGCACAGATGGTGGAACTCCAACTGAACAAACGAGATCGGGTACTCTTAGGGTCGCGATTGGTCAGGATGCACCAACACTTGATCCAGCAAGAGTCACCGACACCACATCACATGAAGTAACAAAACAGATGTATGAAGGTCTTGTTGCTTATGATAAGGAGCTGAACATCGTGGCTTCCCTGGCTTCATCCTGGGATATTTCTCCAGATGGAACACTCTACACATTCCATCTCAGGGATGCTAAGTTTGCAACTGGCGACCCAGTGACTGCAAATGATGTTAAGTGGTCATTTGAAAGAGTACTTAATCCAGCCACAAAATCAGAACGTACCTGGATATTTGACGAAGTTGCCGGTGCATTTGATTACACTACCGGTAAAGCCCAGGAAGTTACAGGTATTGTTGTAAAAGATGACAAAACGGTTGAAATAAAACTTACAGAGTATTCACCCATTTTCCTCCACAAAATGACTTACAGTGCAGCTTATATTGTCAACAGAAAGATTATTGAGTCCTATGATAACAATGAAGCTGCAGAAGAAAAAACTGAAATACCGGCAAAGGAAGGGAAAGAGCCAGAAAAAACAGAGAGCCAGCTAAAGAGCGGCCTCTGGCATTCCTATAAGTCTGCAGGAACCGGACCCTTCAAGCTTCAGGAATGGAAGAAGGACCAGAAGGTTGTTCTGATACCAAACGACAATTATTGGGGCCAGAAGTCAATGGTTGAAACGCTTGTTTTCCCAGTCATAAAAGATGACACAATCAGAATGCAGGAATATCAGGCAGGGAATATTGATGTTCTTTACCCAATCCCGGACGCTGATTTTGAGAGGGTAAAAAATGATCCGCAACTCTCGACGGAGATATCCCAAGTAAAAGACCTTGCTATCTATTACATTGGTTTCCAGAACAAACTTGAACCATTCACCAACAAAAAAGTTCGCCAGGCCTTTAATATGGCCGTCAATCGTCAGGACATTGTAGACAAAATATTCAAAGGCAGGCATACCCTTGCAACAGGTATCATCCCGCCATCTATGCCCAATTACAAAAGCCTTACAGATGCCTACCCATATGATCCAACAAAAGCAAAACAACTCCTAGAGGAAGCTATAAAAGAGGGAGCAAAAGTGCCTTCAAAGGTGGTTTTTGCTTTCAATCAGGGGAATGTAACACACAAAAACATTGCTGAATTTATCCAGGAGCAGATCAAGGGTAACCTTGGAATAGACCTTCAACTTGAATCAGTGGAATGGGCAACCTATCTCAAGAGGATAGATGATGGCGCTTTCCCAATGTTCAGGCTTGGTTGGGTTGCAGATTATCCCGATCCGGATAATTTTCTTTGGGTCCTTCTTGACTCATCCAATGCAGGGCCAAAGGGCGGTGGTGCTTTCTACAGCAACCCTAATTTTGACAAATTGGTCAGGGATGCGAAGAAAGAAAAAGACAATGAAAAACGCATGGGGCTTTATGCGGAAGCAGAAAAGATTGCCATGGAAGATGCTTGCTGGATGCCAATAGTATTCCAGAACAGCTGGACACTTGTAAAACCCAATGTGACCGGCTATTTCCGCAATGCAATGGGCCCAATGATGTACAACACAGTAAAGATCGGATCAAAGTGATAACAGGCTTAACTATTGTTTTAATGGGGCGGGTTTTAACCCGCCCCATTAAATTATTGAGCCAGGGAGTGCACAAATGATTCAATATGCACTCAAAAGAATCCTTTATTTGATACCCGTTTTTATTGGAGTAACTTTTTTCACATTTTTGATTTTTCTTGTTGTGCCGGGGGATCCTGTAAGGCTTGCCCTTGGGCAACATCCAAATCCAGAGCTCCAGCAAAAAATTGAGCACGAGCTTGGTATGGACCTTCCTTGGTATATAAGATATTTCCGATACATTGGAAAAGCTGTCCAGGGTGACCTTGGGACATCAATCAGGACTGGTGAACCAGTCACAAAAATAATATTGGACAGATTCCCGGCCACGCTTACTCTCACTGTTGCAGCAATGGTTTTTGCCATTATTGTTGGGCTTCCAGCTGGCATTTTTTCCGCAACAAAGCAATATTCCCTTGTCGACAATACTTTTATGGTAGTGGCACTTGTTGGCATCTCCATGCCCGTTTTTGTGTTGGGGTTAATATTGCTCTTAATTTTTGTGTCTTTCCTCCATATTGTTCCAGGTACCGGCTATGGGGATGGCCAATTGATTTACATGCTCCTTCCTGCAATAACCCTTGGAACTATACCGATGGCCATCATAAGTAGAATGACAAGGTCGTCTCTCCTGGAGGTCATGGGGTCTGATTACATAAGGACTGCGAGAGCAAAGGGAATAAAAGAAAAGAGTGTTGTTTTAAAACACGCTTTCAAAAATGCTTTCATACCAGTAGTGACGGTAATAGGGAACAATTTTGCGTCTCTCATGGCTGGGGCAATAATAACCGAGAGGGTCTTCAACTGGCCAGGAATAGGTTCTGCAACCATCAGTGCCATCGAACAGAGAGACTTACCGGTTGTAATGGGGCTTGTTTTCTTCATCGCCATTATTTTTGTAATTGTCAATTTGATAGTTGACATATCCTACATTTTCATAGACCCAAGGATCAAACTTGAATGAAAAATGACACCTTTGTTTCTGCAACATTCAAAAGATTGTTTAGACATAAACTTGCCCTGATTGGCTTTTGCATAATCTTTTTGCTCGTTCTCGTTTCGATTTTTGCTGATTTAATAGCCCCAAACCCAAACCAGATGAACCTTGATGCGGCGCTTACTCCTCCATTTAAGGAGCTTTGTGCGGCCAGGTCAAAGGAAAAAGTACCACAAAATGAGTATTTGTATACCGTAGGCCCATCAGACCAAAAAACTCTGGCACTCATGATTGACACTGGGGCTGGTGAAAAAATAAAAGTAGAGTTTGATAAGACAGGTTCAGCCCTTGAGGTCATAGCAAAAGATGGAACAAACAAGCTTGTTCCACAAAATGACAATATTTTGTCGCCAGGAGACAAGGTTGTTGGTGAGTCTGCAACCGTTTCAACATTCAGAAGCCGGAAGTCTGTGGTTGTGATGGAGTACAAATACAGATTTGCTACACTCTCTAACCTTCTTGTGCCATCAAAGGAAGTCATCGAGGGGAACCTTGTGGCTGTTGATTGGGTGGATGAAGGGCCAGCTTTTCTGGTCAGAGACAAGAAATCTGGTCAGTTAAGACTCCACAAAGAAGGATTTGCTGATCTTTCTCCAACTGAAGAAGAGATTGGCAAAATGCCAAAACCTCTGCTTGGCACAGACAATGCTGGCAGGGATATTGCTCAAAGACTTGCCCACGGTGCCAGGATATCACTTTACGTTGGTATAATAGTAGAGCTCATCTGCCTGGCAATTGGTATTCCTCTTGGTGCAATGGCAGGTTTTTTTGGTGGTTGGCTTGATAACTTTATCATGCGTTTTACCGACATTATGTTTGCTTTCCCGGGCCTTCTTTTTGCTATAGCCGTCATGTCGATATTTGAGAACAGAGACATCACGACAATCTTTATCGCGCTTGGTTTGGTTGGATGGCCAACAATCGCCAGAATTGTCAGGGGACAGGTCATTTCACTTAAAAACACGGAATTTGTTGAGGGCGCAAGGGCGATAGGTTGCTCAAACCTCAGGATCATAACAAACCATATAATGCCAAATATTATTGCCCCAATAGTTGTATACACATCACTTGGCATTGCCAGTGCGATAATGTCTGAAGCTGGCCTATCTTTTCTTGGAATAGGGATAAGACCACCAACTCCAAGTTGGGGGACTATGATAAATGAGGGGTTTCAACATGCCCTCGATGCACCGCATGTGTGGTTGATGCCGGGTATTGTAATTGCGCTTGTTGTGCTTGCTTTCAACTTCTTGGGTGACGGGTTGCGTGATGCACTTGACCCAAAGCTGAAAATCTAGGCTTGACAGAACTGTCATCACAGGTTAAATTTCTTGAAAGAATGAGGAGGCCAAAATGCTAGTACCTCTTGATATACAACACAAGACGTTCAAGTCGGCTGTTTCTGGCTACAACAAGCAGGAAGTACATGAATTCCTTGCTGAAGTTGAAAAAGATTTTTCCCAGCTCTATAGGGAAAACAAGGAGTTGCAGGAGAAGCTCTCGAAACTCACCGAGGAAGTCTCAAGGTACAGAGCGACAGGTACTCAACTCCAGCAAGCCCTTACGCTTGCCCAAAAAACAGCCGATGAGGTAAAAGATTCAGCACGCAGAGAATCAGAGCTCATTTTGGCTGATGCCAAGAGCAAAGCTGAAGTTGTCTCCAATGAGTCCAAGCAAAATGTCAGGGTCATAAAGAATGCGTACCTTGAATTTAAGGGAGAATTCAGGGCTTATTTGACCACATTCCTGAATTTGCTTGACAATATGGACAGTTCGCTTGTAGGCAAAATCTCGGTCAAGGATAAGGAAGAAGAACAACCGCCACAAGATCAGGACAACTGCTGATTCCTGTTCGGTCATTTTGACAGTTAACATTTAAAGTTTATTGTGCCCGGCGTTTTTTGCCGGGCACATATTTTTGGAAACCAGACAGATACTCTTTCTACACATGGATGCAGGAGGTTGAATGAAGCGTTTTCCACTTGTTGAGGCCATTGGTTTCGCAGCTTTTCTTATTTGTGACCAAATTACCAAAATAATTGTTGTCCAAAATTTAACATATGGCGCCTCAATTCCGATCATTGATGGGTTCTTACATATCACCAATACTCATAATACTGGAACTATATGGGGGCTTGCGCAGGGAGGAAACATGATTTTTGCAATCCTTGCGATCGTTGTTGTCATCTTGATTGTTGTACTGACACCGAAAGTGGCAACAACAAAGATCGCCCGTTTTGCGATTGGTGCCATCTTGGGTGGTGCTATTGGAAATCTCCTGGACAGGTTTGTGAGAGGTTTTGTTGTTGATTTTATTGATTTTAGAGTGATAAACTTCCCTGTTTTCAATGTAGCCGACATTGGCATTGTTTGTGGCGCAATAACACTTGGGATATTTATGTTCCTAACGCCACAAAAGAGCAACTGAAACAAACGTAGAAAATAAAAAACCGGACGATTGCTGTCCGGTTTTTTATTTGTTGATAGTAACGATTGCAGACTGATCAAGGATTTCCCAAATCTTTGTTTATTGAGTTCTCAATTGCGTTGAATAGTGAGAAATTAAATTCAATATACTCTCCCTGTCTTTCGAGTACGATCTTTGCAGGAAGCCCAAGGAACGGCCCTTCGTAAACAATCCACATTGTTGTGTTGTATTCTTTGCCTGAATCCTCAAATTTGAAGGTGTTGCGGATGGCATTGAATTCGCCGATTATGTCCGGTTCTTTGTCGGTGCTGATATCTTTTCCACCAGAAAGGCGCTGGGCCACCTTGTTATAAAGAGAATTGAAGAAGTCATATTCATTTCTAAAAATCTTGAATTGTTCTTCTGAAACCTTCTCAAATTTATCGCCTTTTTTGATATATGAGTCAGTCACATAGAACAACCCTGTGCCATTTTTGCTTGTGACTTTCAAACCAAATGGCAAGTGGTTTACGACCATTTTGGTTGATGAGGACACGGTTTCATTGTTTGGTCCAACTACTACTTCAACCTGATATGACAGCAAGTTTGTGATATTTTTGATTATTGGTTTGTCGGCCATGGCTGATGGTGAAATCTTGAAATCTTCCATAGTTTCACCCTGTGAGAGGTTATAGCTTTGTTTGTAGATGGCGTAACCTTTGGCTTCTATTGTCACAAC